>NZ_JALOAA010000002.1 GCF_023229025.1 Sulfurimonas sp. | reverse complement strand
TTGAAACATCTGCTTTATCGGCGATAACTACAATTTTTGGGTTGTGCTCTTTTATCTGCTTGTTTAGTAGTTTAATATTGTTTCCAGCGACTAAAACCTCAACACTAAGTGAGAATTTTTTTGCCATCTCTAAAGTATTTACGCCGATAGAACCTGTAGAACCTAGAAGTATCAATTAAACAAGTCCGCGAAGAAGAACAAGCATAACAATTGCGCCAAAGAGATAACCGTCTATTCTATCGAGTACTCCGCCGTGTCCGGGTAAAATATTTCCGCTATCTTTTACGCCTGCCGTTCTTTTTAGCGAACTCTCAAACAAATCACCGAAGATTGAGCCCACTGAAACCATAAAAGAGATTATAAATGAGATACCTAAATCAACTATACCAAGACCTACAAACATACCGCCTATTGTAGCAACGACAACCCCGCCTACTACTCCCTCCATAGTTTTATTTGGAGAGGTTGGGCTAAAAGGAGTTTTACCGATACTTTTACCTACCGCATAAGCGCCGATATCCGTCATGGCAACTACTACTAAAAGCCATAAAAGAGAGATTACCCCATACTCTTGATACATGCTAAAGATAAAAAGCATTCCTGCTGTGGGGTAGATGAACGGGAAAAAGTTTTTCCAAGCAAGCTCTCTGTTAAAAGCAACTGCGCTTGCATAAACAACACCTGCTAAAACAAAAAGATCATCACTATAAGGGTAAAATGCTGCAATGAGCCACAAGCCCGCAGCGTAGTATATTAAATCCCTCTTTTTAATATCAAAAAGGCTCATCGCCTCCTTAAAAGCTAAAAGATAGATGACTCCAAGAAAGAGCCACATAAGAAAAAAGTTATCTATAACTCCTATAATCAACACCCCGATAGCAAGAGCCAAACCTGTAGTTATTCTCTCTTTAGAAGCAGTAAATATACTCATAAAAAATCCTGTGAAAATATATAAAAATTATTATAACCTATCACACTTTAATATCTAGTATATGCCTAGAAGAATGGCTCTGTTTCTCTTCTTCTTCTGTAGAACTTTCGCGCTTCTCATTTCTTGCGCTCTCTTGATCCGCTCCATTTTTCTCATGCTCACGGTCAGGATCTATCTCATGAGTCTCCTCAGCAGGACGCACCTCAAGAACCTCTTTCTCTTTCTCTTGCGCTGCGGCTTGAGCAATCATATTTTGAAACTCTATACGATTATTGTGAGCGTTTTGTAAAGCGGTTACAGACGCTGTTTGTTGATTTACATAAATTGCATTTCCGACTAAACCTACCGCCATCTTATCTTCCTTAATTTTACTTTGTACAATGAAGTAAAACCTTCATCTGTTTGTCCGTAAAAGGAACAAGTACCTTTTACTTCGCTAGCCGCTGTGGCACTGAAGCTTGCCTCTTACAAGGCAGAAGTAATTCTAAAACATCTTTGCTAACCGTGATAACATTAACGAGTATCAACCTCAACTGTTTTGTACTTATTATACAATACATTAGCATCATTTTGGATACTAACTTCTCTTCGTGGAGTATAATCGACCAAATAGCGCCCTTTTTCAAGCATTGTGAAATCCACACACAGTCTTGCAGCGCTCTCTACTACAGACATTGGGACATTTTGTTTATCAGTTGTGATAATAACATGCGCTGATGGTCTCTCCTTCATATGTAACCAGATATCCTTTGCGCGCGCATTTTGAAGTAGCTCCACATTCCCTTTTTCATTTTTGCCGAGACTTATTTTATACCCCTCTACCCAAAAAATCTCGATAGAGTCATTTGTTTTTACTCTCTTAGTTTGAATATTTTTTGGAAAAAGAAGCTGAATTTTTGCGACATCCTTTGCCTCTTCAACTGTATGGATAAAGAGCCTCATATGCTCCATTTTTGAAAGAAGAGACTCCTTCTCTATATGTAAATGAGATGCTCTTTGCTTTGCCTTTTTGCTTCTAGTAAAAAGAGAATTTGCCATCATAGAGGCTGATGAAAACTCCTTATGAAGCTCAATTTTAACCTTCTTACCCTCATAATCTTCAACCTCTACAACTCTCTGATATGGTTTTATCTTATGCATATTTGCTAAAAGAAGATTAGCAGAGTGATTCAGTTTTGCTGCTTGAGCTTCAAGTTCATTCTCATCATCCAAACTCTCATAAAGCTTCTGCAGTTTTTTTAGTTTTTTATTTAAAAGTGATATTTTTTGCTTCTTTAGCGAGGAGAGCTTATCATCCATCTCTTTTGCGTACTCATCATATAAAAATTGCTCTACATCTTCAAGGGGATACTCTTTTGCCTCAAAAGGAGCTTGCGGAACATCCAAGAGTTTCTGTCCGACTCTAACTTCACGAAAAGATGAAAATATATCAACATGACGAAGCGCTTCAAGTACTATCTCATTCTCATCAAGGATAATAACATTCGTGTACTTTCCGGTAAACTCAAACTGCAAGTATGTAATCTCCTCTTTGTAAGCAGAAGCTACCGAGGTTTTAAATCTTACTATTTTATCGCCTCCAAAAAGCTCTACATGTAGGATATTTGCGCGGTTAAAGCGTTTTGCCAAAAGCACGTCAAAGGGTGCGTTATATACTTTTGAGCGGGCATAAGAAGCGCATTTAAATATTTTAGAGTTTGAGCGTTGCATCTCAAAGTAAAGTTCATCATCCCTGTCAAAAGCGACCTTTACAATGGTATCGCTTACGCGGTAGATAGCAGAAATTTTTTTAAAATTTTGTAAATAAGCGGTAATTTGCTTTAAATGTGATAGTTTCATAACTACAATTTTATCTAACTTTTTAGTTATAATTGCGAAAAATTAAAAAGGCTTACATAGATGATTCCTAAAGGGTTTGGTAAAAGATACTTCTCTTTGGCTGCCATTCAAGCCTATATATCCCTACAAAAAATCTCAGCTGCGAGTGTATCTGTCTGCACACTTGATGGCAAACCACTTAAAATAACAAACAACTCGCCTCCTTCTGCATAGTCACTCTGAACTTGCTTCAGATTTTAATCACATATTACACTAGATTCTGAATCAAGTTCAGGATGACATAATTAAAGGAATACAAACTATGCAAAAAAAAATAGGATTATCACTGCTTCTCTCAAGCATATTAGTTGCTCAAACTATTGAGCTAGAACCTCTAATCATTACCTCAACGGCAATAAAAACAGATGAGTTGAGATCGACTGATGCCGTTGAAGTTTACACGGCAGAGGATATACAAAATGCTCATGTACAAAATATTTATGAATTTTTAAATCAGCAGACTTCAGTTATTACGATGTCATCAGGGAATCCGTTCTCCCAAAAGCTAGACCTAAGAGGCTATGGTATCGGTGATGGCTATCAAAATATTGTAGTAACTCTAAACGGCAGAAAAATAAACAATATTGATATGGTTGAACCTCTTTTAAGTTCGATTTCTCCCGCTTCTATAGAGCGTTTAGAGATTATAAAATCCAGCGGAATCGTAGTTGGCGGAGATGGGGCAAATGCCGGTGTCATCAACATAACAACTAAACGAAGCAGCTCAAAAGAGATAACTATATACGGCGGAACAGATGGCGTGGCTGATGGCTCCTTTTATCTTGGACATAACGATGACAAGCTCTCTATCTCGGCAAGCGGGGAAGCTCAAAAGAGTGACGGAACTCGAAATATAAACAGCCAAGGGGATAAAGATGAGAGTTCTCTAACAACAGGTACGCTTAACATAGCATATATTCCTATTGATGCCTTAGAGCTAAGAGCAGGCGTATCGTTTGCAAGAACTGCTGTCATCTACGGTGGTTATTTAACACTTGATGAGTATAATGATGACCCGTCGCAAGTGGGAGCTAGCGGGAGTGCAACAGAGCAAGAGTTTGATACAGATGCAGTAAATGGGGGATTAAGCTACTATTTTGATAACCAATTATCTTTAAATATCGATATCAGCCGTGAGGAGAAAAAATCTAACTATATAACCTACTCATCGATCTCAGACTATGTTTACAACTCTGCAAGAACTACTTTTGAGTATGAGAGTGAAAATATGATGATTGTTGCCGGTATTGACGCTTTTGATGGAGAACGAACAGCTTACGCAAATGAGACAGGCAAGGAGAATCTTGCAGCTTTTTTTATGAGTAATCTAGAGTTTGACAACCACTCTATAAAAGCGGGTTACAGATATGAAACAATCTCTTATGATTATAAAGACTCTACTAAATCACTTAAAGATGAACATTCGCTTTATGGCGCAGAACTTGGCTATAACTATACTTTTGATAAAGAGAAATCTATTTTTATAAACTACGCTCATGCATATCAGGCTCCGGATATTGATAGATTTTTCGATTACGGAGGGGCATTTAACGGCTTTATAAATCCGATGAAAACAGATAGTTTTACGCTTGGATTCAACTATATCAGACCCAATAACAAATTAAAAATTTCAATTTTTTATGTTGATTTAGAAGATGAAATCTACTACTATAGTGACCCTACTTATATAAACTCTAAAAATACAAATATAGACAAATCACATAAATATGGTCTCGATATTTATGACAAATGGCTAATGACAGATAAGTTTAATGTAGTGCTTAACTATAACTATATTCAAGCAAAGATAGATGAAGAGATTGACAGTGGCGAAGATTTTTCAGGCAATGATTTACCGGGTGTCTCAGACCACAATATAAAAGCAACCATAAACTATCTTCCAAGCAAAAATATTACTCTTGCTGTTACTCAAGTTTACCGCTCAGAGGCATATGCGGCGAGTGACTTTAATAATAACTTTGCTCAAAAGCAAGAAGCTTACGAGAGTACGGACATATCAATAAGCTACACAAAAGATAATTTAGAACTTTTTGCTAAAATAAACAATCTCTTTAACCGGAAAAACGGCTTATGGATAGAAGACGATGCTATCTACCCTATAAATTTTACAACCACTGCGGTAGCCGGATTTAAACTAAAACTCTAAGGATATGACGTGAGTATAAAAACTATTTTTATTACACTCTTTTTTATACTCTCTTTGGGTGCTAATGAGAGAATCGTCTCCCTTAGCCCCTCTGTTACGGAGATAGTTTATGCGCTTGATAGAGGCGATGATTTGGTAGCTACAAGTGAGTATTCACTCTATCCAAAAGAGGCTCAAACTTTGCCCATCATAGGTAATTACTCAAGCCCAAACTTAGAAAAAATCATAGCACTCTCTCCTACTTTAGTAATTGGACAAGATTTTAATCATGCAACCTTAGAGAAACTAAAAAGATTTAAGATTAAAACATTGATGCTCAAACTTCAGAGTATTGATGATATAAAAAGAGCAATAACAGAACTCTCTAGCGAATTAAATGTAGCCTCAAAAGAGTTGATTCAACAGATAGATAAGGCGATAAAAAATGCCAAAAGAAGTAAAACTCCGCATAAAGTCATGATAGTTTACGGGTTACATGAAGATTTAAGAAGCGGTATCTATATAGCTGGTAAAAATATCCTTTTTGACGACATAATCACGCTTTGCGGCAACACTAACGCATACAGTGCTAACCAAACTAACCAACCTGTTTTAGGTTATGAAAATGTTATTGCACTTAATCCTGATCAGATAATAATACTCCACTCAGAAGCCTCAAACAGCCTTGTTGATAAAGAAAAAGCACTCCTTGCATGGCACCTGCTTCCAACTAACGCAAGCAAAAATGCCCGCATAACGATTGTAGAGGAGAGTTATATAAATATCCCCTCACACAGAGTGGCTCTGACTATAGAGCGGCTCTGCCTTGAGATGAGCAGATGATTGAGTTAAAATCCCTCTCATGCGGCTACTTTAATGATGCTGTTTTAGAAAATATTAACATAAAGATAGATGAGCACTTAACTATTCTCGGTGCAAACGGCTCCGGCAAAAGCACCCTTGCTCGCTCTATATGCGGTTTGTTAAAGTATGATGGGGAGATACTAATAGATAAAGTAGATATTAAAGAGTTGACAATGCAGCAAATGGCAAAAAGCATCTCTTATATTCCTACTAAACTAGATGTTTACGACTCATTTATAACACTCGAGGAGTTCGTTCTTCTAGGAAGATTTGCGCATAAAAAAAGCTTCCTTGACTACTCTCTTAAAGATAAAGAGATAGCCCTACAGAAGATAGATCTTTTAAATCTCACACATCTAAAAGAGCATACTCTTGTCTCTTTGAGCTCCGGCGAAGGGCAGCTCTCTCTCATTGCAGCCGCACTTGCTCAAGAGAGCAAAATCATTATCTTTGATGAGCCGACTGCAAATCTTGACCCATACAACTCAAAAATTATTGCTTCGTATATAAAAAAGCTCAAAGAGACTCATCAAGTTATCCTTATTACGCATGATTTGCACCTTGCATGTTATGTTGATAGCCCGATTGCTTTTATAAAAGAGAAAAAAGCGTATCCCTACGGAAGAGATTTTTTTGATGATGAGGTTTTAAAAGAGCTTTGGGGAGTTGAATTTCACTCGCTGGCGGTAAAGTATGAGTAGATATTTGGTATGGTTTTTTCTTGGCTCTGTTTTTATACTCTCGCCGTTTATCGGCTCCGCAGAGCTTGATATAAACAAAATTTCAGACCTCTCTACCCTTGATTCTAGTATATTTTTTGAGCTCAGAGTGCCGCGTGTTTTGTTCGCCTTTTTTGCAGGTGTAATCCTCTCTCTCTGCGGGCTTCTTTTTCAAACTCTCTTTCGCAACGCACTTATGACACCCTACACGCTTGGAGTTTCAAGCGGCGCTGTTTTAGGGGCAGGCGTTGCCATAAAGTTGGGATTAGGGAGTCTCTTTTTTGGTATAACAGCTATTCATCTCTTTGGCTTTTTTGGAGCACTATTTAGTGTATTTTTGCTTCTTTATCTCTCAAAGTTTCTTAAAAATGCTCATCATGAGTCGCTTCTGCTGCTTGGAATTGCACTCTCACTCTTTTATACTGCTGCACTTATGATAATCTTTTATCTAGGAAGTGCTATGCAAAACGATATGCTTATCCGCTTTACCATGGGCTCCCTCTCCACAATAGGATGGCAAAGCCCTATTATAGTAGGTTTTATAGCTGCTCTTTTACTTAGTCTCCTCTACATGTACCGCTTTGAACTTCAGCTCTTAGGTATTTCGGATGAGAGTGCAAAACTAAAAGGAGTCGATACTAAAAAAGTGACTCACTTACTTCTTCTTCTCTCCTCTTTTGCTATCGGCATACTTGTAAGTATCAGCGGACCTATCGGCTTTGTAGGGCTTATTACCCCACATATAGTCGCAAAACTTCATCCTTCGACAATAAACAGACGAATTATAAAAACAGCTCTTTTTGGGGGACTTTTTTTGGTTTTTTGTGACACAATAACAAGAGCACTATCTACTCAGAGTGAACTGCCCATCGGAATAGTGACCGCACTTATAGGCGGACCGTTTTTTATATATCTAATTATTAGGAAAAAACAGTGAATATCTTATCAAAAACGGCTCCGCTAGAGGAGTCGATCTCAAAAATGCAAAAAGTTCTCGCGGATGTCGGATGCCAAGTATACTTTTCACAACAAAAACACCCTCTGCAAAACTGCTACTCAGTAAATCTAAGCTCCGCAGAAGCACCAAGGCATATCTACTCAAACGGCAAAGGAGTCCTTGCGGAAGCTTCAACGGCGAGTGCTTTGGGCGAATATATAGAGAGGCTTCAGACAAACAACTTTTTTATAGACTTTTATCTTCCAGAGCGTAAATATTATCCTGATGAGAAGCTCTTTGAGTTTGGCGGAGCGTATCTAAATGAAGAGCTTTTGAGTATCTATGACGTTGATGGGGAGCTAAGCGATGAGGATTTTGTTGACTACAACAGTGACCTTTTTGACAAGATACTTACTCTGCCATTTGTAAAACAGAGTGATAAAACAGAGGTATTTTTTCCGCTAAACGTCCTAAGCAACCTCTATGTAAGTAATGGTCTAGCAACCGGTAATACACCAAAAGAGGCTCAAATTCAGGCACTTAGTGAAATTTACGAGCGCTACGTTAAACTGGAGATTATAAAAAACGGCTATGCTCTGCCAAAATTTCCTGATGAGATTATAAGCTCTTTTAAGAGAGTTAGCAGCGACTTAGAGGCTCTTCGAGGTGAAGGTTATATTGTCGAAGTGCTTGATGCCTCGCTTGGCGGGGAGTTTCCGGTAACTGCCATCTCACTCATAAACCCTAAAAACTCAACACTTTTTGTATCTTTTGGCGCACACCCTATTTTGGAAGTGAGTCTAGAGCGTACCATGACGGAGCTTATGCAAGGGCGAAACATAGATGAACTTGATGCATTTGAAGTTCCAACATTTGACATGAGCATAGTTGCCGATGGCTTTAACCTTGAATCGCACTTTGTGGACTCAAACGGAAAACTAGGATTTGGATTTTTAAGCGCAAAAAAGAGCTTTGAGTTTTCTCCGTGGAGATATAACTCAAATAGCATAGATGATGAGTTTGATTTTTTGATAAATATTGCAAATAAAATGGGCAAGGAGATTTATACCCGCCACTACAACTATCTGGGTTTTTACTCATGTCAGATTCTTATTCCGAGTATTTCTGAAGTTTACCCGATGCAAGATCTACTCTACAACAACAAAAACAGCGCAAAAACCATTCGGGATATGGTTTTAAACTTTAGAGAATATGACCCAGAAGATATTTTAGATGCTATCTGCTCCCTTGATGATTCGCTTAGCATGGAGAAATATATAGGTGTTATATTTCAAAACAACTTTACAATGGCAGAGTTTAAAGCACAAATCCATCTGCTTTTGGACGATAGTGAAGAAGCAAGAGAGATTTTAGAGTACTCGGGCAACAAACTGGGGCACATTATTGCCGAACTTATTCACATGCAAGAAGCAGAGCTTGATTTTGAGGAGCACAAAGAGGGACTTTTTACTATTTTTTCGCAAATTATGGTGCAAAGAGCGCTAAACATTTTAAACGGAGAAGAGTTTTTAATAGATACAACGCTTCATGCCGATTATCATAATATGCTAGATATGTACGACAGACTTGAACTTAAAAAAAGGAGTATGATTTTATGAGTTATACAGAATGGTTTAATGAACATGCAGATAAACATAAAAAGATTGTAGATAAGCTGTTGGCACGCGGTTATGGCGAAGATGAAATAATAGAGTATTTTGATTTTGAGAACATGGTAAAAGAGGAGAATGATTTTTGTCCTCTATATAAAGAGCCGGTAAAGTGTCATGACATCGAAAAACTAAACTGCTACCTCTGCGGATGTCCGCATTTTAGATTCAACGATGAAGGATTGGGTGAGTACAACAAAATCAAAATACTCAGCAAATGTGACATAAACAACGGCTCAAAACTTGCAAGCGGCGGAGCAATCCATCAGGACTGCTCGAAATGCACGGTACCTCATCACAAAGCTTTTGTAAAAAAGAGGTTTGATACCGACTGGAGAAAGATTATGAGAGAGTGCACACCAGATGAAGCTTAACTAAGTGTTTGAAACTTAAAACTATGAAAAATTAATCAAATAAATTTAGGTACAATTTTAGCTATGCTAATCAGCGGAGATAAAACTAAAATGACAGAGTTCATCCCAAAAATCTTACCACTAAACCAAACCATAGAAACAACAAAAGTACTCAAAAAAACCATCTCTGCAAATAGAGCTTTAGCAAAACTAAATGGTGTTGCCAAGATTATTCCCAACCAAGCTATTTTGATAAACTCTCTGGTTTTGCAAGAGGCTAAAGACAGTAGTGAGATTGAAAATATCATCACTACTCATGATGAGCTTTACCGTGCGAGTATTGACATGTCAAATATAACCAATCAAGCTAAAGAGGTGCAAATCTTAAAAATGCACAGACTGGAGCAGTAGTCTTTACTCCACCGCAAGATAATGAGACTATTCAAGCCCTTTTAGACAATCTTGAAAAATTTATTAACGAGCCAAACGACAACGACCCGCTTGTAAATATGGCAATTATTCATTATCAGTTTGAGAGTATTCATCCTTTTTATGATGGCAACGGAAGAACGGGACGGATTATAAATATCTTGTACCTCATCTTAAAAGATTTACTAGATATTCCTATTCTTTACTTAAGTAGATATATCATCAAAAATAAAGAGGTAAAAGAGAAACTACCTAAAATTTATAGTAAAGATTTGATTGAAATTTTGTTTATGCACCCTTATACAAAAATTGATTTTTTGGTTGATAAATTGGGTATTACTAGGCAAACAGCATCAAAATATTTAAAAGAATTGCAACAGCTTGAAATAATAAAAAGTATCCAAATAAAAAACAGTAAATATTTTGTTAATTCTCAACTATTCGCTATGTTACAAAAAGGCATTTAGTTTAACATAGAAAAAAGCTATGTTAAAATTATTAAGTTTTATTAACATAGTTTTTAAACTCTCTAGAAAGTCAAAAAACTGCGTAAAAGTATGGTGTTATTGAAGTTGAGAGTGTAAAGTTGAGTCATAATTAATGTCTGATGCTTCTCTCTTCTTCTAGCATAGCATCTAAAATCTCTACAACCTTATTGCTTGCTTTTTCTGCATCACCAAAATAGGTCATTACATTTTTTGCCTCTTGTGAACACTCACCTCTTGCAACACAATCAACTGCTTTTTTGATATTGTCATGAACTTCTGAATGAGGCAACTCAAGAGAAGCGTAGCTTGAAGTTTTACCAAATTTTTCTTGACCGATTCCACTATCATACCACTTTCCTAAACGACACTCTTTGTGCGAAACAAACTCTGAATTAAGCTCTCCTTTAAAGACAACCCTATATCCATTTGCCTTAAACAGAAGATGGTCTAATTTGACTAAAACCATAAATATTGCATTAGTTACATCCTGATTCTCATCCACAATAACTGCCGAGCTCTTACGTAAAAGCTCCATTTTATTTTGCAGAGACTCTATCTGTTTATTTGAGTTTGTCGATAACTCTTCCATTGATTGCGAGTGAGCGTGTACCTCTTGAGTATTTTGCTTGAGACTCTGAACTGTTATTTCAACCTCGCTTGTAGCTTTTTGCGTTCTTTCTGCAAGTTTTCTAACCTCATCCGCGACTACGGCAAAGCCTCTACCGTGCTCTCCCGCACGTGCTGCTTCAATTGCCGCATTTAGGGCTAAAAGATTTGTCTGATCACTTATGTCTTTGATAAGGTTAATAATATCTGAGATATTCTCTACGTTTGTATTTAATATATTGACTTGATCGTATGTGCTTGTAATATGTTCAAGCAGCATGTTCATAGTATTCATGAGGGTATTTGCATCTGCAAGTGATATCTTTGCATCTTCTGAATTCATATGGCTTCTTTTGTCTATATCCTCTAACGCTTTTAAATTTTGGGTTAAACTATTTTGAAGATGACCCATATCTGTAATGCACGCCTCAGTTAAACTTCCGGTTAACGATTTAATAAGTTCATTTATTGTCTGATTGTCATCAACGCTGTTCGTCGCTTGTTCAAGCTCACTTACTTTTCTTTTTGCTTCTTCGAGCTCTTTTTTCAGAGCCTCTATCTCTTTGTCTTTAGCATCTAGCTCTGCTCTATTATCATTTTTACCGAAGAACATCTCACAACCTCTATCATATTTTGTTGCAAAGATAGTACACTCCTTTTCTTAAATATTTTATTAAATAACCCTTTTTTTAGGCTTTATCGTAAACATATCATCCTACAATAGAGATTGCATAACTTAAATCTAACCTTAAAAACCAAAGCTACTCAAAAAAGCATAAGAGGCTTAAAAGCTAAATCGGATATAATTTGTCTGATTTAAAAATATTAGAGGGTAATGCTCTCTTAACAAAGGATACACAATGAAAACATTGATTTTACTAATCGGATTAACACTAGGTGCTCTTCAAGCTGACAATATTGTAACTTATGATACAAACAACGGTAACAACACTGAAGGCATTAAGACTAATCACCCAACTCAAGATCTTTATTAAGAGTCGAGTTTAAGCCTCATCCATAGTAGTGATGAGGCTTTTTTTAATTTTACAGCACAAATCTATCTACAAAACCTCACTTTTTCATTTCATTAAGATAAAATTTCAAGATGAAAACAAAAAAAACACTCTTTATCGGCGGCATTAAAAGCGGAAAATCATATAACGCAGAAACTTATATACTAAAGAGCTCTCTCTTAAAACCAATATATCTTGCAACAACAGAGTTCATAGATGATGAGATGCAAAATCGCATAAATAAGCATAAATCAAGCAGAGGCGATAAGTTTGAAACTATAGAAGAGCCTCTAAAACTTTATAGCACAATAACACATTGTGATAGCCCTGTTTTGGTTGAGTGTGTTAGTATATGGATAAACAACATGCTCTACCACGGCTTTGAATTTGAAGAGATGAGAAGAGAGCTAGAAGCAATCTTAGCACTTGATAAAACAGTAGTTTTTGTTCTAAACGATGTTGGAAGCGGTATCATTCCGGACAACGCTCTCGCACGAGAATTTGTAGATATGAGCGGTAAACTATCTCAACTAATAGCGAGTAAGTGCAATGAAGTCTATCACACGATTGCCGGCATATCAACGAGGATAAAATGAAAAACTTACTCAAAGGTTTTGCTCTTGCCGTCTCAATGTTAACGACTCTTCCTTTTTTCAAAGTTCATGATTTTTATAAAGGCATAAACGGCTATAGCGTAATGTTTTATCCGCTTGTCGGTTTTTTGCTTGGTCTAATTTTATGGGGAATTTATCTACTTTTAGAGCCCTTTGCCGCACCAACTCATGTCGGCATTATCATCTTTGGAGTTTGGATTTTACTAACGGGTGCTTTGCATCTTGATGGCTTTAGCGACACGGTTGATGCTCTTTATGTAACAAAGACTAGAGCCCTAGAAGTTATGAAAGATGCTCATGTAGGCGGAATGGGGATGATAATCAGCGGCTCTTTTTTGATTTTAAAAGCCTCCTCGTTGGCTCATTTTGAACTCTTTTATCTTCTGCCGCTTATTCTCATGCTCTCAAGACTAAACGCTGTATTGGCAATCTACTTCTACCCCTACATCAGTCCAAGCGGAATGGGAACTTTGGCAAAAGAGGAGCTTACAAAACCGCAGATGTTAATCGCCCTTTTTTACTCACTTTTAATAGTTCTATTTTATAACAAACTGCCTCTTTTTGTTAGTGCGCTGTTAGTTTTATTTGTTATAAAAAGCTTTTTTATCAAGAGATATGGCGGTTTTACGGGAGATATTTACGGTTTTAGCATAGAAGTAACCGAGCTTGTTTTGCTAAATCTCCTACTTTTTGGCTTAAGCAGATGAAATTAACACTTGTTCGCCACAGCGAAGTTGAGGAGAGATATCAAGGCTGCTACAACGGACATAACGAGATAGGAATCTCTAAAAATGGCATACTCCAAGCAAAAGAGCTTGCAAAAGAGCTTGACTTACTAAAGTTTGACGCTGTTTTTTGCTCCGACTTAAGACGTGCTAAAGAGACTCTAAAATACTCTTTACATGCAAAAGAAGCGATATATACTTATAAACTAAGAGAAAAATCATGGGGCAGGCATGAAGGGCTTAATTTTGACGAGATTATCGCACAAGGCGAGATAGAGTATATATCTTTCTTACAGTGGATAGAGGCACTTGACGGCGAGCCTTACGGTGAGTATATAAAGAGGTTAAGGGTGTTTTTTTTAGAGTTTTTACCCACGCTTAAAAAAGAGCATATTTTAGTCGTAACACATGCCGGAGTTATCCGCACTTTACTATCTATTGTAAATAATATCACTATCCAAAAGGCATTTGGCATAAAAGTACCTAACGGCTCGCTAACACTGCTTGAAATATGATAAAATAAACCAAGATTAAGAAAAAAGGCTAAATGCATGAGTGATGATAACTCTATAGAGTCAAAATATAAAAATTTTCTATCCTTCATAAAAGAGAAAATTGGCGGTCTAAAAAAGATAGTCGGCGTTGTCGACGAAAAGACACCAATCTCTTTTAAGATTTCGGAGTTTATGCAAGAGGTTGATTATGCCCTTGAAAACCTTCCCCAGAAATATAAAAATCTCTATGAACTAAAACCTGCAAAAAATCTCTTTTTTCTAAACAGAGATGCCGAGATACAAAAACTTGAAACATCATTTGATAACTGGAGAAAAAATCGCTTTGTTACATGTGCTATAATCGGCGAGAAAGGGTGTGGAGTAACTTCAACTCTCAACTCATTTTTAAAAAAAATACCAAAGATAGATACAATCAGAGCAGATTTGAGTGAAAAAATCTATACCGATGAGAAGTACTTCTCTTTTTTCAACTCTCTGCTAGAGACCAAAGGCATACAGAGCAACAAGGAGCTCATAGAGTTTTTAAACGCTGCTCAAGAGGATAAAATTATTATTATAGAAAATCTTCATCATATGTTTTTAAAAAAAGTAGGTGGCTTTGAGAGCATGGAGATGCTATTTGAACTTATCTCACATACAACTAAAAAAGTACTTTGGATAGGAGTTTTTACGCCACAGACTTGGAACTATCTTGATAAAACTATAGCCATTTCAAACTACTTTACTAATGAAATAGTCATGGAGCAGTTAGGCTACGAAACCATCAAAGATATCATACTTAAGCGAATTGATGATGAATCCACCAAAATAGAGTTTACACCCAACGAAGAGACAAAAGAGAGTAAGAGTTTTCAAAATTTAGATGATGATGAAAAACAGCTCTATTTACAGGAGAGATTTTTTAAACTTCTACATAAACACTCAAACGGAAATATCTCTCTTGCTCAACTATATTGGATTCGCTCCATGAGCGCAACCGATGAAAAAAACTTAACAATTAAAGAGATAGACGACTTTGACTACTCTTTTATCAAAAACCTCTCAGCAGAGGCTCTTTTTGCTCTTCAAGCACTGATTTTACATGACGGACTTACAATAGGCGACTTTGCCGTAGTCATGCATGAATCAAAAGCAGAGTGCCGTAAGATACTTATCTCTATGCTAGAGAGAGGCTTACTTATCCAACCTCACAAGAAGTACAACATAAACCCTGCAATATACAAGCCGGTACACGATTATCTCTCGTCAAAAAATTTTATTCACTAAATGGAGCCTTAATATGAGATTTGCAGCACTTATATCTTTACTTTTCTTCACTCAACTCTGTTACGCTATAGATGTTGATGCTGATACAGCTACTATCAACTTTGCTGAAATCATCTCTGTCTCTAAAATTTTTTGGACAATACTCTTTTTCATAGTTAGTTACTTTTTCATAACAGCCTCTACAAAGATTATTGAATTTTTTGCCGAAAAAAGCTCTAAACTGCGAATAACGATAAAAGGTCTTATCCCTATATTGAGGATAGTGCTTTGGAGTGCTTTTATAGCTATAGCCATAAAGGTAATCTATAATCCGCCTATAGAGATGTTAATGACTGCTCTTGCTTCTGTAGCTATTGCCGTTGGATTTGCTACTCAAGATCTGCTCAAAAATATATTTGGTGGGATTATGCTTTTGTTTGATCGTCCTTTTAAAGTCGGAGATAAGATAGAGGTAGGCGAAGATTACGGCGAAGTAGTTACAATCGGTCTTAGAACAACACGCATTGTAACGCCTGATGATTCAATAGTTATAATTCCAAATATGGAGCTTATGAACACATCTGTCTCAAACTCAAATACGGGAGAACTTTACTGCCAAGTTGTTGCAAAAATAGTACTTCCTGTAGATGTAGATACTCAAAAAGTTCGCAAGATTGCTATCGAAGCTGCTCAAGTCTCAAAATATATCTACTTAAACAAACCCATTGTTGTGCTTTTTGCAAATAAGATGAATGAACAAAAATCTTTTTTAGAGATGAGGCTAAAGGCATATGTTATGGATATCCGTTATGAGTTTGCCTTTCAAAGCGACATGACTGAAATTGTTATGAAAGAGTTTTTAAAACAAGAGATAATAAACAATAAAGAGGTCAGCTAAGTGCAAACATTTAACATATTTACAGATGAGATAGATTCTATTCCAAGCGGAAAAGCAGATTTTTTACTCGCAGCCTCCGTTACAAAAACCTGTGAAATCCAGGGGATAACTCAAGCCGGAATCCCAGGTAAGATTTGGCTTACGCCTACTCTTGATGCTGAGTTTATCATCAACCAAAAAGTTTTCTCCTTGGATGAACTTGCAGAGACTCCTACAGGCGTGCCGACTCCTGCTATTATAACTAGAGCCATACACAACTTGATTCCATTTAGTAGTGTTGAGATTTTGGATTTGGGATTAAAGGTGCTTCCTCAAAATTGTATCGTTAGCAACTTTGATATCCCAATATCTGACTCTATTGTATCAGGAGCAAATATAGATGCAAAAAGCATCTTTGAAAAAGGAATGAGAGCAGGAAAAAATTATGAGCTTAAGGGAAACTACCTTATCCTTGCAGAGTGTGTTCCTAGCGGAACAACAACGGCTGCCGCAACTGCTTTAGCACTTGGATATGAGTGTCGTGATAGCTTCTCTTCTAGTTTTTTAAATGCGCCTAATAGTATAAAGAGTCAAACCATAGACAAAGCCCTCTCTCTTATAAATGAGGATATGAGCAACTTTGAAAAACTCTCCCTTGTTAGCGATAATATGCTTATATTTTGTGCAGGTTTTTTGCTTGAGGCTTCACGAAGATTTCATATAGTTCTTGCAGGTGGAACGCAGATGGCGGCTTGTCTGCTTGTGGCAGAGAAGTTAAGAGAAGATGTGCTTATGCGAGTAAAACATGAGAACATTACGCTCGCAACTACCGCTTGGGTAAAAAATGATAAAAACTCTGATATTGCTCATATACTCTCATTTTTAAGCGACAAACCTCATGCTGTATATACGACTTTTTCATTTGAGCAAGCCTCTATACCTATTTTAAAAAAGTATGACGAAGGCGAAGCAAAAGAGGGTGTTGGAGCGGGCGCGGCCCTTGGATACGCTTACGCAAATAATATTAATAACAAGAAGCTTTTAGAGACAATTGAGTATATTATGTTCACAATATAAATATTGCGCTAAAATGCTATAATAATACAATTAATTTTTTATAATATATAGCACTCTAAGATATTTTAATAAGGATTTTAACAAAATGAAGTTAGATTTAAAAACTAGACTCCTTTTTTTGATAATAGTTCCACTATTTTTTGTAATCCTGCTCTCATCTTTAGTTCTGCTTGAAATATATAATGATAAAAAAAATCTCGATTTTACAAAACATCATATACTTGAAGCAGAAGCCATCTCTAATGTTGCCCACTATATGCAAATAGAGAGAGGGATTGTCTCCGGCTTACTTGCAAGCAAAAAGTTTGATAAAAAGAGCGAGGAACTCTTAGTGGCAAGAGATAATTTAAACAGCGCCATCAAAGAGGCAAAAGCAGTAATATCTTTATGTAAAGAGTGCGAAAACAACAACAACACACTGCTTTTCTTAGATAAGCTCTTATTAAGAAGCGGTCTAGACTTTTCAAACATATCAACAGTAGATGCCAGAGCTTATTACACAAAAAAGATAGCCTTTTTTAACGATTTGATAAAAACTACGGCTTCATTGATGGATGATAGAGAAAACAGAAATTATATTCAAGCTTACAGCTACCTATCATCCGCCAAGGAGGCTCTCGGGCAGACAAGGGCGATTTTAGTAGAGCTCTTTACAAGCGAGGAGTATCTAGATGACCCTTTTACATCTTTTAAAGAGGCTCTAAGAGTATACTATCTCGACACCAAAAATTTCAAGACTACTGCGCCCAAGGATTTACTGGGCTTCTACGATGAGACTTTTAAAGGTCAGGAGGTTGATAAAACGTTTAAAATGATAGAGACTGCTCTTGAGAAAAGATATGAGAGTAATCTCGGGATTGAACCATCTTACTGGTTTAATCAATCCTCACAATCAATAAATCTGTTAAAAAAAGTAGAAGATAGACTCTTTTTAAAAGTAAAAAACTTGATAAAGGAGAAGCTTGACTCTGTCTCATATAAACTCGCAACGCTAATCTCATTTTTAATAATCTCCGCTATTTTTGTAACTTTTTTAGTAGTGCTCATGGTTAAAAAAATTCTCTTCTCTGCTAAGAGCTTGGCAAAAGAGTATGATGATTCACAGGTTATTTTAGAGCAGTACAAATTAACGGTAGATGGTGGATTTATTGTCTCAAAAACTGATGCCGATGGAGTGATTACATATGTAAATGATGAGTTTTGTAAACTTAGCGGCTACTCAAAAGAGGAGCTAATTGGACAGCCTCACAATATAGTAAGACATCCGGATATGGCAAAAGAGGTGTTTGCAGATTTATGGCATACAATCAAAGATCTCAAAAAGTCATGGAGCGGTGAGATAAAAAATCTCTCCAAAGACGGTTCATCCCAATGGCTCAAGGCAATCATAAACCCTATTCTAGATAGCGAGGGAAATGTCGTTGAGTACATCGGCATGAGAACAGACATAACGCAACAAAAAGAGATAACAAACTATTTCCAAAATCAGCTAAAAATCTCTACAAAAAACTTTGACTGCTCTATTCATCTCTCTAAGGAGTATGAAAGAGCAATGGACTCAAGCACCATTCTCTCAAGAGTTGACAAAGATGGAAACATCACATACGCAAATGACAAATTTTTAGAGATAAGCGGATATACCATAGATGAATTAGTCGGCAAAAGTCACACGATAACAGGCTGTGCAGATTATAATGATGAGGGCTATGAGAATATTTGGAAAACAGTATCAAGCGGTGCTATTTGGCAAGGTGTTGTGCAGAGCAGAACAAAATCAGGAAAAGATTTTTGGGCAAAAACTACAATAGTTCCTATCAAAGATTTATATGATGAAATAGTAGAGTACCTGATAATAAAATTTGACATAACAGAGATTATAGAGCAGAGAAAAGAGTTTGAGAGGCTTGCTAAAACAGATCCGCTTACAGGATGCGGAAACAGATTTAGACTCAACTACGACATGCAGGAGCTAGAAAATATATCCGTAGCAGTTTTTAACATAGATAATTTTAGGCAGATAAACGATTTTTATGGACACCAGTTTGGAGATTTGATAATCAAGTCAACAGCAAACAAGATATATGATCTATTTTTACAAGATGAAAACTTTAGATTTTACAGACTTCAAGGCGATGAATTTATAGCAATAGCCATTAACTACTCAAGAGAGTTATTAATAAAAAAAGTTAAAAAAATACTTGCCGCAATAAAAGAGAAGTTTATAATCAAAGGCGAAGAGATGCTAATCTCTTGTAGTTGCGGTATATCTTTTGAAGATAAAGAGCATCTGCTCTCAACTGCAAACATGGCGTTAAATGTTGCTAAAAAAAGCAATGTTGATTTCTTAATCTATAGTGAGGAGATCTCTCTAAACCGTCAATATGAAAACAATATTATCTGGACAAAAAAGCTCTCAGAAGCTATAAAACAAGATAATTTAACAACATACTACCAACCGATTGTGAACAATAGCGATCTCTCTTATGAAAAATATGAGTGTTTAGTAAGAATGAAAGACGGAGATAAAATTGTATCCCCGTTTTTCTTTTTAGATGTCGCTAAACAGACTAGACAGTACTTTGATATTACAAAAACAGTACTTTATCAAGCCTTTGAGCTGTTTAAGGAAAAAGATGTTGACTTCTCTATAAATCTATCAATCTTAGACATTATGGAGCCTAGAATTGCAAACTACATCCTAGATATGTTAAGAGAGTACGATATAGGCTCAAGGGTTGTCTTTGAAATAGTAGAGTCTGAGTATATGGATAATTTTACAAAAGTTTTAGAGTTTATACGCGAGGTAAAAAAATATAACTGTAAGGTTGCGATTGATGACTTTGGAACAGGGTATAGCAATTTTGAGTACCTCATAAAACTAAAAGCAGATTATCTAAAAATAGACGGCTCTATTATAAAAAATATAGACAAAGATGAGAACGCATATTTAGTTGTCTCGACAATTGTAGAGTTTTCAAAAAAGCTTGGAATGAAAACAATTGCGGAGTTTGTTGAGAATGAAGAGATTTTTAAAATAGTAAAAGAGCTTGGTATAGACTACTCCCAAGGTTACTGCTTCTCAGAGCCAAAAGAGGATTTGCAAACAAGTTAAACTCTCTCAAGAAGTTTTTTTAAGATATAGAGTTTTGCTCTTAAATCATAAATTTCTTCACTATCTTGAGCATTTGTTATCTCTTTTTTTGTCTGCTTTATCTTTTTGTTTAGCTTCTCTTTTAACTCCTCTTTTTTTTGCTTGTCATCAATGTTGCTAAAAAAAAGTTTCTCTATTCCCTTAAATACCTTGTTTATCTTCATCTTGAACTCCTAATGTTCTGATATCCATATCTTCTATCCACAATATTGTAGCGGCTTGTATCAAATTTTGTGTTACTCCATATGCAAATGAGCTATCGTTAATAAGTGAAGTTGCCATTTTTGAATCAATCTTGTTTTCTCGTATAAGCGTATCTATTCTGCTGTTTTTTATGCTATCTAATGCTTTTGTACTCTCTTTTAGAAGCTCTATTGTTGAGATGACATCTAGCTCATCATCATGCTCTTTTAATCTCTCTATAGTATCTATCGTCTTTGCGATGTAAACTCTTAGATTGTCGTACTCCTCCTTTATGTAACTATTTCTTGATTTGGAGTAGTAGTAGATATTTTTTTGCAAATCTCTCATATTTTTTACCGCCTCTATAATCTCTCTAGAAGCAAGTTTTAAATCATAGATCCTATTTTGATCCTCTTCACTCATCTCCTCTTGAGAGAGTGTCGCGTAGTGAATAATATCCCCGTAGAGTGACTTAATCTTATTTGTATAAAACTCATTTACATCACTTTTCATATTCATCTTTGAGTTTTTCACTACGCTTTTTATATCTGCACTCTTTATAAACTCATGACGATGCAAGAACATGGAGTGTGATATTGCCTCAACGGAGCTATCATATAGATGGATTATCTCTTTTTTTATCGACTCTATCGCGGCATCCGGTACATTGATGACGACATTATCAAGATAGAGCGGCTTTAGCGCATAAATATTTACCTCTATAAAAAGAGTCTCTAAATATTTGACAAGTCTGCCCGTAAAGGGAGAAACAAGCAAAACCCCGATAACATTAAAAATGGTATGAAATAGTGCCAACTGCATAGCATAATCATCGCTATCTATACCTATTTTTAAAGCTAAATAGGTTGTAAAATCGCTTAATTGGTACAAAAAAAGTATCGCTACAAAGGCTGTTGCAACTTTTATAATGAAGTGTGCAAGAGCGACCCTTTTCCCATTTGAATTCGATGATAAAGCTGCAAGTACAGCTGTAATAGTTGTGCCGACATTTGCCCCAATGACAAGCTCTAGTGCGTTAATATATATAATCTGGTTTGTGGCAAGTGCAGTAATGATTAACGTTATTGATGCCGCGCTTGACTGCATAATAACCGTAGCAATCATCCCAAGTAGTACATAGACTAAAATACCCAAATAGCCTTCAAGCGCATATTTTGACATGTCAATAGTTTTTTGTAAAACCTCAAAACCATCCTTCATGTAAGCAATACCAAGAAACACAAATCCGAGTCCAAGCACTATCTTTCCGATTCCTTGATAACTCTTGCTCTTTGAGTACTTGAGTGCCGCGCCAAAAATTATCATAGGCATGGCATAGGCCGCTATATCTATCTTTACGCCAAAAGAGGAGACTATCCAAGCAGTTGTGGTTGAACCAATGTTTGAGCCGAGTATTACGCCAATAGCACCGCTTAGAGTTATAAGCTCCGCACTTAAAAAAGAGATTATTATTATGGAGACTAAAGATGAACTCTGCATAATGGCAGTTGCAACAAATCCGGTGCCCATAGCCTTTGGCAGAGTATCCGTGCTTGCTTGCAGAGTCTTCTCTAGCATGCCGCCGCTAAAGAGCTTAAAACCCTCCTCCATAAAGACCATACCTACTATAAATATGGCAATTCCTGCTATAATAATCTTGTAGTCATCATTGAAAAACACAACAAAAGCAAGAGAGAGCAAAAAAAACTGAAAATAGTATCTCTTTAACACTGATTACCTCTATTATAGATAAGTATGATTTAGCATACTACTATCTTTTGTTTTAAAGTTGCTTTTGAGTAATCACGACTACACACTGCATACTCTTGTTTTGACATATTTTATCTTGACGCTATCATCATCGCAAGCTTGCGTGCAATCGGAAAAACAAGCAGTATAGTAGGAAAAGCTATCATGTAAGCGATTATCCCAGCGTGCATCCAAATAGAGAAAAAATTATCCACAAATCCTAAGTTAATAAATGTAATCGCCCCCGACATGATAAAGCTCATAAAACCAGAGAGCAAAAGTGCCTGAACCTGATGAAGATACTTTTTTGAAACCATTTTTTTCCTTTTGATTAGCGCAACATGCAAAATAGCGGTATTTTACTTTAATTTATGCTTTACTCTCATATCTGATTATCTCTTTCTGTACCCTCTGCTGCTTATCCCGCGTCCTGCGTAGTTTTTCTTGAAGCATGACTGGCAGATGCCATAAGGGGAGTTTGGCGGTAGCGGTGCGTTGCACATCCTGCACTTTGTGGCAAGTTGGCTCTGCTGAAGCGAGTTCTCTATGAACTTGTTTAGAACTCCTCTTGCCGCTCTGGCTCTCCCTACATCTACAAAGTAGTCGCTAAATCTGTAACTTAGCCAGAGATATAGCGAAATCTCCTTTACCATATCCTCAGCGCGCAGAAGCTCATCCGTCGTCTGCGCATAACTTCCGCTTAACGGCGGAGCAATGTAGGGAATTGGCATCTTTTTCTCAAGCGCTCCTAAGTAGCTCTCATAAGCCGCAATAATATAGGGCGACTTTAGAGTTAGCGGCGCACATGCAAGATGGTACTTTGTAGCAATATCCAAATCATAGCTATCCACCAAAATTGAAACTTCTAACATATCATCTAAGTTTGTAGCTATAAATGGACCGTCAAACTCCATGTTTTTTACAAAAAACTTAAGTATCTCATGAAGTGAATTCTCCTCTAGAATAGTTCCTACAAGCTTTATATGGTCAAGATTTGCCATAACTTTAAACGGGATAGTTATCGCTTTTGCCTCTTTATTAAAATTCTTCTTTATGGCATTTAAAACATCGCCGCTTAAAGCTCCTACATAACCGTTTTCATGCATACCGTATCTTCCGGCACGACCTGAAATCTGATGAATCTCGCTTGGAAGCAGGCTTCTGTCGCTTACGCCGTCAAACTTCTCTGCTTTTGAGAAGAGAATAGTTTTTATAGGCATATTAAGCCCCATGGCTATGGCATCTGTTGCCACAAGTATCTGTGTCTCTCCCGTGCGAAATCTTCTTGCTTCCTCACGTCTTACCTCCGGAGATAGATTACCGTAAACAACACTTACATTAAAATATTTGGAAAAAATATGTTTAAGCTTTAATACATCTTTTCGGCTAAAAGCGATAATTGCCGTATTTGGCTCTACACTCTTCTCGGGGGTTGGTTCACTCAGGAGTGTGAGCGGGTTTTTTCTCTTAAACTCGATAATCTCAAGCTCCTCTCCTAGATACTCTGCAAGTGCTATAACCGCCTCTTTTGCATTTGGCGAACCTGTCATGATAATCTCTTTTGCAGGTGCGCCGATGATTGCATTTGCCCATGCCCAGCCACGGTCACGATCGTCTATCATCTGCACCTCATCTATAACGCAGACATCCACATCCACATCAAAATTCAACATCTCAATAGTTGAACTTATGTGTGTTGCATCCTCATCAATAATCTGCTCCTCACCGGTTATCAAAGATGCCTCAATCCCGCTCTCTTTTAAATCCTCATACCCCTCTAGTGCCAAAAGCCTAAGCGGTGCAAGATAGTAGCCGGTGTCGGCATTTTTAAGTTTTTGCATAGCCTGATAGGTCTTTCCGCTATTTGTAGGTCCTATGTGAAGTGTTAGTTTTCTTCTCATGTCGCGTGCGAGTGGAAAGAGGTTTTTAAACTCTCTTATGGTTCTTGCCAAAAGCTCATATCTCTGTTTTTTTGCTATCTCTTCATGGATGGAGTGAACAAATCGTCTAACACATTTTCGCGCTATTTTTGGCGAGATATTTAGTGAAATAGGCACTATCTCAAGCAACACGTCATAAACTTTGGCATAAAGCGCATCATCACTTAGACGAAGAAGGGTCGCATAAGAACCGCACTCCTCTACAATATCTTTTAAATCATTTAAAAATTGTTTCTCAAGCTCCTCTCTAGACTCATTTAGTGCATCGTTAAAATCAAGCTCATTTGCCTTCCATATATCTTCTAACAGTGAATTTAGCTCTACATGCAGCTCTAAAATATAGCTCTGGGACTTATCTGTTTGTGGAAGCTTGCAGCTCTGCTGCAGGCGGATTAGAAGCTCTTCATCATGAAGCTCTATCTCTACATCTCCAAGCACTTTTTTAATAATACCCAGAAGAACGCTCTCTTTTATAAGCGGGTAAGAGAGCTTTGTTTTTGGAGGCGAAGCACGAAGAGAGGTTGCTATCTCTTTTTGTGTCATGTAGGGATGGGGATTTTTTAGGTTTTTTATAAAAGCCTCTACCTCCTTTTGCTTCTTTGTAACAACACGCTCTTTTTCTTCTAAAATCTCTTCTATAAGTTGCTTCTCATCGCTATCTCTAAAATAGTCATAATCATAATTTTTTGTGTTTAGGGTAAGTATTTTATGAAAACTCTGCGCATATAAAACATAATGGATAGAAGCGTTAAACTCTAAAGAGTCCTCTATGTCAAAAACACCGCCGACTCTCTTCTGAACTCTCTCTTTTTTGAGGCTATACCTAATATGACGGAGTTTTGACTCCATCTTCTCAATAGTAATTTTTTTACTTCTTACATCTGCAAAAGCATCATGGAGCAAAACTCTCTCTTGATGAGTTACATCTAACTCTGCAATAAGCGCTTCTATCTTCTCATCTCTATCGAGGTTAGGCTCTTTTGGAGTTGTTGCTTTGTAGATTTTACCCTCATTTGCAAAAAAGTTCAGTATATCTAAGCGAAAATCGTTTTCTGCCTCGCTCCACATCATTCTTGCAGTTTTTATAAGTATATCTCTGCTGTTATCTATATCGTAAATACCAAGTGCGTTAAAAAGTTCGCTGAGTGTTTGCGTGCTTACCCTTAAAATCCCCACATCAAAGGGGTCATCGTCAAAATATTTTCTAATTTTTTGGTTTATTTTACTGTTTTTTCTATTTTTCTTTGCCATGCAGAATTGTAGCCAAATATAGTTTTTATTTGGACCTGATTTTAGCTAGAATAGTTCTTTTTACTTTACATAAAGGATTTAAGATGAACAAGAGAATTAACGGCATAAATGTCAAGATTTTTGGCGAAGAAACTAAGCAGTCATTAGTTTTTATACATGGGTTTCCTTTTGACCACACACTTTGGGATGGTGTAATAAGCAAACTTAAAGATGAATACTACTGTATCTCGTATGACATTAGAGGTTTTGGCGACTCTGAGTTAAACACGGGTCAATACACAATGGAGAGCTTCACAGAAGATTTGGAAAATATTATCGCAAGATTAGAGCTGGATAAACCGATTATTTGTGGGTTTTCTATGGGCGGTTATATCGCACTTAGAGCAAATGAGAAACTAAGAGGAAGCTATAAAGCCTTGATACTTGCAAACACTACAACAAGCAGCGATAACGATGAAGCAAAACTAAAGCGCGCCGAGGCTATATCAAACATAGACACTAAAGGAGTCGAGCCTTTTGTAGATGGGTTTCTATCCGCTGCTTTTAGTAAAGATTTTATTAAAAAAGAGCCGCTAAAGCTAGAAAAAATTAAAAATAAAATTATGAATCTAAATCCCACAGCCATAAAGGGCGCTCTCTTAGCTATGATTAGCAGAACAGATACAACTAGGAGTTTAGACGATATAGAGATTCCCGTCTTGTTAATAAGCGCTGAGAATGACAATATCATATCTCCAGACACTATGACACAAATGGCAAATAAAATAAAAAACTCTACTCTCGTATGCTTAAGCGGTAGCGGGCATGTCAGTATGCTTGAGAAGCCAGATGAATTTACTAGTGCTGTTAAAAACTTTTTAAAGAACTCTTTTTGAACTGAACATGAAAACATTGATGAAAATAAATTTTTAGAACTACTAGAGAAGGAGATTATATGAGTGTTGAAGAGTATTTACAGCAAAATATGAAAGCTGAATTATTAAAAAAAGCAGATGAATTTAAGTCTTCTTCAAAATACAAAGCAATTCGTACAATTACCACTTCTAAGAAATTTAAAACTGCACAAGCAAAGCTGTTGCAAAGAGATGCGATTATACATCGAACAATCTTAGATGATATACAAAAACTACAAGATACTATTTTAAAAAACAGTTAAACTCCCTATCGCTCTGAAGAGGTTGCATAATACAAACCAAATCTTGAATAAAAGATAAAAATTGTCTTAATTAAAAATAGTACTTAAAAAACCGTGAGAAGCCTAAAAGTTAAATCGGATATAATTTGTCTGATTTAAAAATATTAGAGGGTAATGCTCTCTTAACAAAGGATACACAATGAAAACATTGATTTTACTAATCGGATTAACACTAGGTGCTCTTCAAGCTGACAACATCGTAACTTATGATACAAACAACGGTAACAACACCGAAAGCATCAAGCCTAACCACCCAAGTCAAGACCTTTACTAAGAGTCGCGACTTTTAGCTCCGCTCGCTTCTGCGAGCGGAGCACTTCTTTTTTAATAATCTAAATCTCAAATACTCTTTTATCGCTATACATCTGTTACTATATTTAGTATATTATTGTTCAGTATGATTCTTGCGGGTGCTCAGCCATCTTTAACTAAAAAAATCATAACATTAAGCATATTTTGCTTTGTAGGTAGCTCAATGAAAATAAAATCTCTTTACATATCAGCGCAAGACAAAAAAGCTGGCACTCTCTTTGTATCTTTTGGGATGATGGAGACACTAAAAAGAAACATAGACAAAGTTGCCTTTTTCCGCCCCATCATACTCTCAAAAGATATTCGTGATAAAGATATAGACTTTATTCTTAAACGGTATGACCTTGATACACCCTATGAAGATGCATATGGGTTTGATATAGACTATGTTGAGGAGATGATTGCCTCAAATCGTCTTGATGAGTTGATAAACCAACTTATAGGGAAGTTTAAAAAGCTTGAGAAAAATTATGATTTCATTCTTTGTGAAGGCATAAGGCGCTCTTTTTTAACCTCGACTATAGACTATGACTTAAACCTGCTTTTAGCTCAAAATTTTAACTCCGCAGTTATAAACATCGTTAATGCAAAAGATTCTCTTACTCGGGATATTTATGAAAATATCTTGATTGAAGCTCAAAATATACGCTCTCATGACTGCAGCCATTTTGCGACATTTGTAAATAGAGTTGAGGAGGAGAGATGTCTGGAACTAAAAGAGAAGCTTTTAGGAACCAACATCAACATATATATATTAAAGGAGGTAGAAGAGCTTGATGTACCGACTATTGAGGATGTAAAAGATACTTTAAATGCAAAATTTGTCTATTTTATGCAGGAGCACAACACTAGAGCCGTAAAAGATTTTAAAATCGTCACTCAGAATGTTGAAGGCTTTTTAGCGCAGATAAAAGAAGATGATCTCGTTATCGTCTCGGCAAATAGGTCAGATATCGTTCTGGCTATCATCGCGGCTTTTTACTCCAAGGAGTACCCAAAAATTAGCGGCATCATTTTTTCTTCAAATGCAGAACTTAATGCAGCTATACAAAAAATAATATCCGGCCTTAAAGATTTCAGCATACCTATACTTAGCGTAGAAACCGACGATTACCATACAGCAAAAAATCTATCGCGTGTTTACTCTAGGCTTAGAGTAACTAGTGAGAGAAAAATAGCCCTTGCTCTTGGTCTGTTTAACTCAAGTATAGATATAAAAGCGATTGAACAGAGGATAGCCACACAGACAAACAATGTGATGACTCCCATGATGTTTGAGTATAAACTCTTTGAGATGGCTAGAGAAAAAAGAGGCAAAATAGTCTTGCCTGAGAGCAGCGATGAGAGAGTACTCAGAGCTGCGGAGATGATTTTGCGGCGTGATGTTGCAGAGATTATACTCTTAGGTCGCAAAGATGAGATACAAGAGAGTGCGAAAAAATTTGGTCTTGATTTGAGTAAAGCAGACATAATCAACCCCTTTGAGTCAAGCTTTCTTGAAGAGTTTGCGGATATTTTTTATACGCTAAGAAAAGAGAAAGGATTAAGCCTTCAAGGTGCAAAAGATGCTATGGCTCATGTAAACTACTTTGCAACCATGATGGTTCATCTGGGGTATGCAGACGGCATGGTAAGCGGTGCCATACACACAACAGCAGACACGATAAGACCCGCACTTCAAATCATAAAAACCGCTCCTGATGTAAGTATAATATCTAGTCTATTTTTTATGTGCTTAAAGACAAAAGTTTTAGTCTATGGGGATTGCGCACTAAACCAAGACCCAAATGCCGATGAGCTTGCGCAAATTGCTCTCTCGTGTGTAGATACGGCTCTTGCTTTTGGGATTGAACCAAAGGTAGCAATGCTCTCTTATGCAACCGGTGAGAGCGGAAGCGGAGAAGATGTAGATAAAGTAAGAGAAGCTACAAAGATAGTAAAATCTATGAGGGCGGATTTAAAAGTTGACGGACCAATCCAGTATGATGCGGCAATTGATAAAAGCGTTGCCTCTTTAAAACTTCCAAATTCAAAAATAGCAGGCGAAGCAACTGTTTTTATCTTTCCGGATTTAAACACCGGAAACAACACTTATAAAGCAGTTCAGCGCTCTAGCGGAGCAATTGCGATAGGACCTATTTTACAAGGGCTTAAAAAGCCGGTTAACGACTTAAGTCGTGGGTGTAGTGTAAAAGATATAGTAAATACTATCTTAATAACAGCAATCCAAGCAGGACAAACTAGTTGAAAATAGCAATCATTAACTCCGGAAGCTCCTCCATAAAATGTAAAGTTTTTCTTATGCCCCAAGGAGATGTTTTAGCACAAGCGTCAATTGAGAAAATAGGCGAAGATGAGTCAACTGTAATATTTAAGCACGGCACTAACAAACAAGTTATAACCTCTGTTATAAAAACACATAATGAAGGATTGGGAGAGATAAATGCTCTTTTAAAAAAGCACAAAATTGTGGAGCACTTTAGCGCACTTGATGTTATAGCCCACAGAGTTGTTCACGGCGGAGAGTATTTTAAAGGTGCTACAAAAATTGACGATAACGTGATTGAAAAGATAAAAGAGCTAATACCGCTGGCGCCTCTTCACAACCAAATAAACTTAGAGGGGATTTTAATAACCATAAAGGAAGCTCCAAATGTACCGCAAATAGCAATTTTTGACACCGCTTTTCACTCTAGCTTGCCAAAAAAAGCTTATTTGTACGCTCTGCCTTATGAGCTTTATGAAAAACACAAAATTAGAAGATACGGCTTTCATGGAACATCTCACTCTTATGTCATGAAAGAAGCGGCAAAAGCTATGAATAGGGATGTAAAAGAGCTAAATATTATAACGCTTCATCTTGGAAACGGTGCGAGTGTCTGCGCTATACAAAACGGAGAAAGCATAGACACCTCAATGGGATTTACTCCGCTAGAGGGGCTTATTATGGGAAGTAGATGCGGGGATTTGGACCCTGCAATCTTACTCTATCTTCAAAGAGAGCTAGGCCTTAGTACAGATGAGGTAGATGAGCTTCTTAACAAACAATCCGGTCTTCTTGGCATTTGTGGTGAAAAAGATGTAAGAGAGATAAAAAAAAGAGATGACGAGCTTGCACGCTTGGCTCTTGAGATGATGGTAAGAAGAGTTAAGAAGTATATAGGCTCTTACATGGCTCTTTTAGGAAGAGTTGATGCGTTAGTTTTTACTGCAGGAATTGGGGAGCGCTCGGCATCTCTTAGGGCAGGAATTTTACAAAATTTGGATCTCTTAGGAATTGATATAGATAAGGAAGCCAACAAACAAGACGCTACGCTTATCTCAAGTTCTTCAAGCAAGATAAAGGTGTTTACTATAAAAACAGATGAGGAGCTTGAGATGGCAAGAGAGTGTATGGAGTTTTTGCTATAACACTCTTTTATCTATGTTATACTTTGTCATAAAAAAAGGAGTCTGTTATGATTAAAAAAATATTATTTGCTGCGGTTTTTATTCTGGCTGTTTCGGGATGCGTTGATAAAAAAAAGGTCTTAAACATTCAAAACCAAGACCTCTGCTCGGCCCCTGTTGCAACTCTATATTTAAATACCCTTGAAATTCAAAACAAGGCAGAGACGTTTAATATTACCGAAGATGAGCTGCTGGTTGCTCTTACAGAAAATCTACAAAAAACAAACTGCTTTATGGTCTCTACACAAGAGAGAGATAAGGAGTCGTTAAACGTAGATTATGAGTATCTCCTAGATACAAAGGTAACTCTGTTTCAAGAGAGAGAGGTGTATAAGAAAAACATCTTTAAAAAGGAAGAAAGAGAGATTCTCTCCATGGATATATCCCTTTATGCTCACAATAACGGTAAAAAAATAAATGCAAACGCAAAGAGTGAGCTTGCAGTTAGCAAGTCAAAAATCCTAGGTTTTTCGCCTGAAAAAGATATACAAAACGACAAAAAAACAGTTTTGCAAAATGCAACAAAAAGAGTCTCGATTTTACTAAATGACGGTTTTATAAAAATGCAAAAGAGTCAAAACTATTAACATGCATAAAAAAGCCAAGTTCTCTATCATTCCGGTATCTTCTCTATTTTTTGCAATAGGGTTTTTAGCCATTGGCTATGGAATGATTTTGACATTTATCGGTGTCTATCTAAAAGAAGCAGGCTCTAGTAATATAGCTATAGGAGTAATTAACGCCGCATTTTTTCTAGGAGCAATCGGCGCTTCTATTTTTAGCCAAAAGATTATCTCATCTGTTGGACATATTAGAAGTTTTGCGGTATTTGCATCCATTATGATTATCGGATTTTTAGGGCACAGCATCTACTTTAATGAGATATTTTGGGCTATTTTGAGACTGCTCTCCGGTTTTGCATACTATGGGCTTCTTATTATTCTAGAGAGCTGGTTAAATGAAAAAAGTCATAAAACAAACAGAGGCAAAATCCTTGCCGTTTATACCATTGTTTTTTATCTTTCAACGGCACTTGGACAGCTGATATTAAATATTGATGGCCAAAATGAAGATACGCTCTTTATAATAGGCTCTATCTTAGTTCTTTTCTCTGTTATTTTTATCTCCATGACGAAGATAAAAGAGCCGTATTTGGAGCCTTTTGAGAGATATAGTCTTCCAAAAATTTTCAGCATTGCTCCGCTAGCACTTGCGAGTAGCTTTATTGGAGGTTTTTTTGTTGGCGGCTTTTTTACTATGATACCCATCTTTATACTAGATAATTTTGACTCTATTCACACGGTTTCTATCTTTATGACGGTAACGATTATCGGTGCTCTTATCTCTCAATGGCCAATCGGAGCACTATCTGACAAGCTTGGAAGAAGAAAAATGATTGCCTTTAGCAGTTTTTTCATCATGTCTATCTCTATCTGTTTTATGCTTCTGCCATATGATGAGCTCTACTTCTACCTTTTTGGGGCACTTCTTGGTGTTGGGATATTTTGCCTCTACCCACTAGCGGTAGCTAGAGCAAATGATGTTGTAGATGAGAATAAAAACATCTTAGAGATAAGTAGAACTCTTCTTTTTGCTTACGGTTTAGGCTCTTTTGCAGCTCCGCTTATTATAGGAGTAGGTTCATACTTTATCGGCAACTTTATCTTTTTGTGCTTTTTTATACTAAGTCTCCTATTAGGTTTTTATGCACTCTCAAGAGAAAGAGTTGCTGATGAAGATATGAGTGTTTTTGTAAATATGCCTAGCGTCTCAGGTGTTAGATCGCCAAACCTTGACCCTAGACAAGATGGAGCATAAGTCATGAAAAAAAGAACAAAAATTGTAGCTACAGTCGGTCCGGCAAGTGATAGTGTAGGGAGATTAGAGGAGCTTGTAAGAGCAGGCGTAAACGTCTTTAGGCTCAATTTTTCACATGGGGATTATGAGTACCATACAACAGTACTTGGGCGCATTAGAGAAGTGATGAAAAAAACAGGTCTAGTAGTAGGCGTGCTCCAAGACATAAGCGGTCCAAAAATTCGCATAGGGGAGCTTGAACACAGTTTTGAGTTAAGATGCGGGGATGTTTTAGAATTTGTTGAGAAGAAGATAGTCGGTCATAGAGTGGATAACACGCACTATAGATTGACGCTCAACCAAAAAGAGATTTTAAAAAAGTTGCATATAGGTCAATTTATATATCTGTATGACGGCATTATTCGTGCAAAAGTAACAGAGATAAAAGATGGCTCTGTTTTTACGATAATTGAAAATGACGGTGTTTTGAGCGCTAAAAAAGGCGTTAATTTTCCAAATACATATATAGGCATTGATGTTTTAACCAAAAAAGACAAAAGCGACATCGCATGGGGAGTGAAAAACGACGTCGATTTTATGGCTATCTCCTTTGTTCAAAATGCCCATGATATGCTTAGTGCAAGAGAGATAGTAGATAAACATGGCGGCACTCAGATGCTAATTGCAAAGATAGAAAAATTTGATGCTATCCAAAACATTGATGCCATTATAGACGCCAGCGACGGTATCATGGTTGCACGTGGAGACTTGGGTATAGAAGTGCCTTTTTATGAAGTTCCAAATATACAAAAATTGCTTATCAGAAAAGCAAATGAAGCATCAAAACCGGTTATTACGGCAACTCAGATGCTTCTTTCCATGACAAAAAATCAAAGAGCAACAAGAGCAGAAATAAGCGATATTGCCAATGCTGTTTTAGACGGAACTGATGCTGTGATGCTCTCAGAAGAGAGTGCTGTTGGAGATTATCCGGTGTTGGCAGTAAAGACTATGTTTGAGACGATAAGAGAGACTGAGAAGGAGTATCCGTATAATAGATTTTATGAAAACTCACATAAAGATACCACAAATGCAATAGACGAGTCTGCCGTCAGGCTCTCAAGGGATTTAAACGTTGAGGGAATCCTTGCTCTTACAAACTCCGGCAGCTCTGCTAGAAAATTAGCAAGATATCATCCTGACAGACCAATATATGCAATTACACACGATGACAAGGTACGAAGACGACTCACCCTCTCATGGGGCGTAGTCCCAGCTTTTAGCGTAAAGAGAAGCTCTCTCGGTCAAGCCCTTAAGGATACGATGAATAAAGGGTTGAGCAAAGGAGTTTTAGACAAGACAAAGAGATATATCTTAACAGCAGGAGACCCAATGGGTGTGAGCGGTTCTACAAACCTAATACGCATTCTCAGCGGAGATGAGATGGAGTTTTTCAAAAACCTAAATACAAAATAAGATACAAAAGGATGCATTATGAGATATATACGATTTTTTAGTGAGCTTAATATAGATGATGTTGCGCTTGTCGGTGGAAAGAATGCTTCACTAGGAGAGATGTACCAAAACCTTACCCCAAAAGGTGTCAGCATTCCAAACGGATTTGCAACTACAAGCGATGCTTACTGGCTTCTCTTAGAGGAGAACGATATTAAAGAGAAAATTGCAGATATCTTGGGTGATTTGGATATACATGACACAAACAATCTTCAAGAGCGCGGGAAAAAAGTTCGTAATCTTATCCTAAACTCACACCTTCCACAAACTCTTGTTGATGAGCTAAAAGAGGCATATAAAACTCTCTCAAACGAGTATAAAAAAGATACCGTTGACGTAGCAGTACGCTCTTCTGGAACTGCAGAAGATTTGCCTGATGCCTCTTTTGCAGGACAACAAGAGACTTTCTTAAATGTCAGCAGCGAGGCGGAGTTGCTAGATTCTGTTTTGAGGTGTTTTGCCTCACTCTTTACAGACCGAGCAATAAGCTACCGTACAAGCCGTGGATATAACCACTTCAAAGTTGCACTATCGGTAGGTGTACAAAAAATGGTCAGAAGCGACACCTCATCAAGCGGGATTATCTTCACAATTGATACGGAGAGCGGCTCAGAAAATCTCATACTCATAAACTCCATCTGGGGACTAGGAGAGAATGTTGTAAGCGGGCAAGTTAATGCAGATGAGTTTTTTATCTTTAAACCCTCACTCAAAAAGGGTAAAGAAGCGATAGTTAAACGCTCTTTGGGAAGCAAAAAAGAGAAGATGCTCTATGATGAAAAATCTCGTACAGTAAATGTACCTACCACAAAAGAGGAGCAAAATAGTTTTTCTATAAATGATGAAGAGATTATGGAGCTTGCAAAGCAAGCACTTATCATTGAAGAGCATTACGGACGCGCGATGGATATTGAGTGGGCAAAAGATGCAAATGACTCTAAGCTCTACATTGTTCAAGCAAGACCTGAGACGGTACAAAGCAATCTTACACAAAATATCTCTTTTAAACGCTACTCCATGGATGTAAAAGGTGCAAAAGTCTTAACATCAGGACGTGCTGTCGGCGATAAAATCGGTTCTGGAAAAGTAACCGTTATCAATGATACAACAGAGTTTGGACGCTTTAGTAAAGGCGATATTTTAGTTACAGACTCTACTGATCCCGACTGGGAGCCGATTATGAAAAAAGCTTCTGCTGTTATAACAAACCGTGGAAGTCGTACATGTCATGCGGCAATTGTCGCTAGAGAGATAGGAGTTCCTGCTATTGTCGGATGCACAAATGCTACAGAGGTTCTTCATGACGAGGAAGTAGTCACCGTAAGCTGTGCGCAGGGCGATGAGGGGTATGTTTATGAGGGAGAACTTCCATTTAGTGTTGAGAACATAAACTTAAAAGAGCTAACCCCAACTAAAACCAAACTCTTTGTTAACGTAGGAAATCCTGCTGAAGCCTTTAACTTTGCAAAGATGCCAAATGATGGTGTGGGGCTTGCTAGAATGGAGTTTATCATGACTAACTCCATAAAGGCTCACCCTATGGCTCTTGTTAGCATGCATAAAGGAAAAAGTGTAAAAGATGAGGATGAAATCCGCTCCTTTATGACTCCATATAGCGATGCAAAAGAGTTTTTTTTAGAAAAACTATGCGAAGGAGTCGGAATGATTGCGGCAGCTTTTTATCCAAAACCGGTCATTATAAGAACAAGTGATTTTAAAAGCAACGAATACCGAAATATGCTCGGCGGTCATGAGTATGAGGCAGTTGAAGAGAATCCAATGATAGGCTTTCGCGGTGCTAGCCGCTACTATGATGAGGGCTACAAAGAGGCCTTCAAATGGGAGTGTGAAGCACTAAAGAGGGTTAGAGACGATATGGGATTGAATAACATTAAAATTATGATTCCATTTGTTCGCACTCCGCAAGAAGGACAAAAGGTCATAGAGATTATGAACAAACAAGAGTTAGTTCAAGGCAAGGAGGGGCTTGAAATATATGCCATGTGTGAAATACCTGCAAATATTATCTTAGCAGAGAAGTTTCTTGAACTCTTCGATGGCTACTCAATCGGCTCAAACGACCTTACGCAGCTTACTCTCGGGGTTGATAGGGATAGTGAAAAAATTGCTCACATTTTTGATGAGAGAGACGAAGCTGTTATGAAGATGTTACAGATGGCGATAGAGGCTTGTAAGAGTAGAGGCAAATATATAGGTATCTGCGGGCAAGCTCCCTCTGATTACCCTGAAATCACGAAGTTTTTGGTACAAAACGGTATTGATTCCATCTCACTAAATCCGGACTCCCTCCTTAAAATGCGCCAAGTAGTTAGTGATATGGAGAGTGATACTTCTTTTTCTTAGTGCTCTTTTTCCTTTAATTTAAACTAAAACAATTATGCTTTATATGTTATAATTCGACTTATGAAATTAAATGTATTTTTATCGATACTTTTTGCTATTGTTACAAGCTTTTCAGCTATACATGAAGTAGAGCATATCACACATGATGATAGCTCTACTTGTTTGGTATGTACGGTTAACAACAATCTAGTATCTACTGATGCAGTTAAATTTGCCTTAGATATTGAAATTTTACATTTTGAAGATATTGTACAAAACGACTTAATCTCATACCCGCAAGCAAGAACTAACTCAAACCAAAACCGCGCCCCTCCAAAAATATCCTAAACCTCAAATAAAAAAACTTTACTAAAATAAAAAATATAATCTATTAGGATAGAAAATTATGAAAAAAATATTATTACCAAGCGTGCTTTGCACAGCTTTAGTTTACGGTGCGGATATACTTCCGCCAGAAAAAAGAACATTTGATCAGTCAAAATTTATTCCCGATATCTCTTTAATTATGGACGCTTCTTATGTAGATAGAAATGTAAAAGATGCGGAGGTTGGACACTTAGAGGTTCCAGGTGTTGTTCACGGCCTACTTGGTTCACACTCGCATGGAGATGATAATCATGCAACTTACAATGCCGAGAATGGATTTAATCTAAACTATGCAGAACTTGTGCTCTCAAGCTCGGTAGATCCGTTTTTTACCATGGATGGTATATTTCACTTCTCAGAAAACGGTGTTGAGATAGAGGAGCTTTTCTTTACCTCAAACGCTCTTGGACACGGCACAAAAGTAAAAGGCGGAAAGTTTAACTCAAACTTTGGATACTTAAATGAACAGCATCACCACGCATGGGATTTTGCGGATATGCCGCTTGTGTATGAGGCTTTTTTAGGTATGCACGGCATAAATGAAGTGGGTGCGCAAATACAATGGACAGCTCCGACTCCTTTTTACCTAATGGCAGGTTTTGAGATTCTTCAAGGCGAAAATGAGCAGATGTTTGGTAAAGATACAATTGATTTAACAGTTATAAATGCAGCAGCAAATCCAGAGGTGGCAGAAGGAGATGATGGTGCATCTCTCTATGTAGGATATATCAAAGCCTCTCATGATGTGGGAAATACAACACTACTTGGCGGTATCTCTTATGCTCAAGGCGAATCAAGAATAAATCACAGCACCGATGATGAAGGACCGCACGTCTTTAGCGGTGATGCAAAACTTTACGGTGCCGATTTAGTGATTTTACACGCACTTGACTCATATAGTTCCATCAAGCTCCAAACAGAGTTTTTAAGCAGAGAACTTGACGGCATACAATACGCCAATGACACTCTGGGTAATTTTATCTCCCCTACAATGGTCAAAAAACAGAATGGTTTATACTCACAACTTATCTACACACATGATAAAAACTGGAGAATGGGCGTAAGATACGACACCATTATGCAAAATGATGTTGAAAAAGATGGTGTGATGATTGAGCAGCCGGATGGACTTGACAAATATACGGCAATGATAGAGTATCACACAAGTGAGTTTGCTAGATTTAGAGTTCAGTATAGCCAAGACTACTCAATGTTTAACGAAGATGGTCAAAGAGAGAAGATAAACACTATTATCCTTCAGGCAAACATCTCAATCGGCGCACATGCCGCTCATAGTTTTTAAACATGAAAAAACTACTAACACTACTAACACTTCTGCCGCTAACACTCTTGGCTCATATAAATATTGCGGTAAGTTACCCTTATATCGGGGCGCTTACCAAAACAATAGGTGGGGAGCATATTACTACTACAGTTTTGGCAAAAGGAAACTGGGATCCGCACTTTATAGTCCCACGCCCTTCTCTTATTGCAAAAGTAAGAAATGCTGATGCGCTTATTATGAACGGTGCCCAGCTTGAGATAGGTTGGTTGCCTCCTCTCATAAATCGCGCAGGAAACCCAAAAACTTCGCCTAGTGCTACAACCTTTTTAAATCTCTCTCACCATGTAGAGCTTATTAACAAACCAAGCGAAGTTAATAGAAAAGATGGCGATATACACCCCGACGGAAACCCACATTTTCACTTAGACCCAAAAAATATTCTACTGCTTGCAAAAACTATTAGAGAGTTTTTAATCTCAATCGATGCAGAACACAGAGATGTTTATGAGAAGAACTACAACGATTTTTTTGAGATGTGGAATCAAAAAATGAGTGAGTGGAATCAAAAAATGAGCGAGAAAAAAGGTTTAAAAGTCATTCAGTTTCATGACAATTTGGCATATTTTAATCAAGCATACGGGCTCTCAAATATAGGAACGATTGAGCCACTTCCCGGAATTCCGCCATCGTCAAGACATACAATAGAGATAATCAATCTTATACAACAGCAAAACCCTTGCTGCATACTCCATGATGTTTACCACTCAACAAAGACGGCAGAATTTATAAGCCAAAAGACAGGAATAAAGGTGGTTTTAATGCCGCATGACATAGAGTCTCTAGAAAATATCAACGATCTAGCTTCACTATTTGACTACTTGACAAGCGCGATAAAATGATAGATATTCTTCTTGTTCCCATAGCTCTAGTTATCATACTTGTGATGCTACACTCCTACTTCGGGATGGAGATACTAAAGCGAGGTATCATCTTTACCGACCTCGCAATTGCACAGTTTGCGGCTCTTGGCTCATCTATAAGTCTTGGTTACTTTCATGAGGAGCATTTCTATCTCTTTACTCTTGGTTTTGCTCTACTTAGCGCATTTCTAATAGCCTTTGCATCAACTAGAAAACTTCATCTTGAGGCATTTATCGGGATACTGTACGTTTTGGGAGCAAGTGGAATAATGATGGTACTTTCGCACTCGGCAGAGGGGATGGAGCACTTTAAGTCACTACTTGCTAGCGATATACTCTTCACACCTCCTAGTGAAGTTGTAAAAAGCGGGATAATATACGGTTTAATAGCTTTTGTTCTCTATTTTGTCTACCCAAAACTAAACGGTTTTATCAAAGAGCTTCTCTTCTTCTCTCTTCTCGCTATAACTGTCACATCATCCGTCTCCTTAGCGGGAGTTTTTGTCGTATTTGTTCTTTTAGTAGCACCGCCGTTTGTGGCTCTATCTTTAAACTTTAAAAAGCCTTTGCTCGGTAGCTTCATTTTTGGATGGTTTTTTAGTATAAGCGCAATTACTATATCATACTTCTATGATTTACCGACTGGCTACGCCATTGTATTTTTGGGCGCTGCTTTAACAGCAACCGTAGTTTTGGCAACATCAAAAAAGGCAGATGAGAAGTGATATGAAATTTCCAGATGAGTGGACGCAAAAAGAGTTTTTAGAAAATAAAAAAAAATTAGAAAAAGAGGGTATAAAAGTAGTACTCATAGACACTATCTTAGCATCAATACAGGGTGCTGAGACAGTGCTTTACAACCCTTATGAATTAAAAAAGCTGCCTGAGGGAAGCGTCTTGGTATTTTACTGTGACACAGGAAAAGCAACACTAAATAGACTTCAAGAGTACAAAGAGAAGTTCCCAAAACAGCACTGCATATCCCTGCATGGCGGTAGAGGATATTGGAGAGCAAACATGACGGTCAGCGATGATTGAGCACAAGAAGCAGTTAGACTACTTTATACAAAACCTCCGTAGCGGAAACTATTATGACGCACATGAAGATTTAGAGCTTATCTGGTTTGCTAGAAGATTTGAAAACTCAGATGAGATTAGGCTCATAAAGGGTTTTATAAACGCTTCTGTAAGTTTTGAGCTCTACAAAAAAGGCAAGATAGAGCAATCAAAAAAAGTTTGGGGCAACTACCTAAAGTATAAAGATTTAACCGACTGCATAAACTCCCCACATTTAGAAAAATATCATCTAATCAGAGATGAAATTGATAGAGTCAAGAAGAGTTTTATAAAGTAGTCGGTAGAATTTGCGTTATGAAATTTTTACTACTGATTGCTTTTATAGCAACACAATATATTTTTGCTCTAGTCACAATCGCTCCCGTAGAGATTGGCGATAAACCCGGCTTCTCCAGCACTATTGAAGCAGCTCTAGAGACAAAAAGAGGAAATAGCGACACAGACGACTATAAAGCCTCTGCAAGAGTAACATATGACAACAACGAGAGCTATGTTGCATGGCTAGAGGTATCGGGGGCATATGGCGAAGCAAACAACGAAGAAAATACAAATAAACTCTTCTCCCATGCAAGATATATCCATGCCATAACAGAAGAATTACTTAGAGGCGAGCTCTTTTTACAACTACAAAATGATGAGTTTAAAGAGATTAAAAGCAGAGCGCTTAGCGGTATAGGTGCTAGATTTAAACTACACAACATCTGGCAAAACTCAAGAGGCTATCTCGGTCTAGGTGCTTTTTATGAAGATGTTGCTTACAATAACCCGCTCATAAATCCATCAGAACAGAATATAAGAGCAAATGCTTACTTTGCCTACTCGATTAATCTTAACAAAAGCGCATCTGCTACATATACTCTCTACTATCAGCCAAAAGTTAACGACTTTAGTGATAATGTTCAATCCCATGAAATAGAATTAAAACTAGATATTTATAAAAATCTTTTATTAAAGTTTTCTCTCTCTTACGATACAGACAGCGAGCCTCCTATTGGTGTTCGCAAATATGACCTTACACAAAATACATCTTTTATTTTAAACTTTTAATTTTACTTTTGCTACAATCAAATACTTTAACAATATGGAGACTACTTAGATTAAATTTTTAATCTAAGAGCCCAAAAGGAAGAAAATGAATCTTTCAAAATATAGTGACTTAGCATTAGTTTACGCTAGCGAGTACGGCTTAAAAATAGTTGCTGCAATAGCGATATTTTTTATAGGAAAATGGTTAGTAAGAAAAATAACTAACCTGATAAAAAAACTAATGCTAAAAGCACATGTGGAGTTAACGTTAGTAGAATTTTTAGAAAAAGTACTATACTTTTCACTTCTTATCGTAGTTATCTTATCTTCTTTAAACACTCTAGGAGTAAATACGACCTCCTTGCTAGCACTATTTGGTGCGGCATCTTTAGCGGTCGGCTTGGCTCTTAAGGACTCTCTCTCAAACATAGGTGCAGCCATTCTTATTATCATCTTTAGACCTTTTAAAGTAGGGGACTTAATAGATGCAGCAGGAGCGCTAGGTACGGTGGAGGAGATAAATCTCTTCTCAAGTGTAATGGCTACGCCGGATAATAAATCCATAATAATTCCAAACTCTTCGATTATCGGTTCAAATATAATAAACTACTCAAGCAAACCGATACGCAGAATAAATCTTGTTTTTGGGATTGATTACAAAGATGACTTAAAGCTTGCAAAGGAGACGCTTATTCAAATTACAAAAGAGGATGAGAGAATTCTGCTAGATCCCGCCCCTCTAGTGGCAGTTGGGGAGCTAGCAGAGAATAGCGTGAACTTTGTATTTCGTGTTTGGGTAAAAACGGAGCAGTATTGGAATGTTCAATTTGATACGATAGAGAAAGTAAAATTGACATTTGATGAAAAAGGCATCTCAATTCCTTTCCCGCAAATAAGTGTGCACTTGCAAGAGCAAAAGAACGAGAGTTAGCCTATTTTGCTCTTGCTTTCTTCGTGACTCCCCAAAGATACAAAGAGTAGGTGGCCATAAGTGCGATAAAGGTTGCACTTAAAAAGAGGTAGCTTGGGTAAAACTCATAAACATACCCTGCAATTAACGCTCCTAAAAATGCTCCAAATCCATAAGTTATTCCTGAGAAAAACTGCTGTGCTAGTGATTTATGTTTATAGAGATAAAATAGATAACTGATTGCGGCTGAGTGAAAAAGTGCAAAACTAAGCGCATGTAGCGCCTGTGACATAAATAAAATAGTAACATTATCCGGAAACAAAAAGAGCATAAGCCATCTTATGGCAGTTATAAAAGTTGTAGCTTGAAGTATCAATAGCAGATTTTTGCGAAGAAGAGCCCCCTGAAAGTAGAGCATAAAAATCTCAACAACAACCCCAAAACTCCATAAATATACGGTAATATCAAGTGTTACCCCATGGTCGGTAACATAGATAGTAAAGAAGTTATAAAACGAACCAAAACTTACCTGCATAAGTGTTAAGCCAGCCCAAAGTCTCCAATCTTTTAAAAGACTTATATCGTTTGTGACATCTTCACTTTTATCAAGAAGAGCATCTGCTTTTTTTGCAATTATATACGCTACCGCGGATGTGGTAAATGCTAAAATCAGCAAGTACATGAGCGCAACATCGGCAGCACTCAAAAACCTTACTAAAACAAGCGCTACTAAGATAAAACCTACCGAGCCAAAGAGTCTAATCTTGCCATACTTCTCTTTTCCCAAATATTTAAGAGATATTAGTTCGACATAAGGGAGCACTATGCTAAGTCCTACCCCAAGACTAATATTTGAGAAAAGAAGCTTATAAAAATTATCCAATGAAAAGTAAAAAGATATAGAGCTTAAACACATAATAATAAGAGATGCATTAAAGCTTCGTATATTTATCTTTAACCCCCTAATAAAAGCAAAAGGGACTACAAAGCGCACAAGAGGAGCAGCCGCAAATATGATGCCTATTTCACTTGCAGAGTACCCGCTCATAGAGAGTACTTTGGGTAAAAATATTATATAGACACCAATAATTGAGAAGTAAAAAAAGTAAAATATTGCTAATAAAATTGACATTCGAGATTATAACCTAAAGAGTGAGAATCTGCTGCAGAGGAAAAAGTATAAAATAGGCGGTCATAAAATTATTATTATTTTTATAATAAAAAATTAATATTGTCTTAAAAATTTGAAACATATGCTATAATTATGACAATATTTAAAACATATTTCAAAGACAAAATAAATCTTACTAATTAACAAAAAGGTATTTTTATGCTAAAAGAGATGGCAGACAATGATTTTATAGTATCTAAAACAGATTTAAAAGGCAAAATAACATATTGCAATAAAATATTTATGGAGATGGCAGAGTATAAGGAGGAGGAACTGCTTGCAAAACCGCACAGTATCATAAGACATCCTGACATGCCAAAGGCTGTTTTTAAATATCTATGGGATACTATTGTTACTAAACAGGAGGTTTTTGCATTTGTTGTAAACAGAACTAAAAATAATAATCACTACTGGGTATTTGCCAATGTTACAGCTTCTGTTGATAAAGATGGCAAAATTATAGGTTACTACTCTGTAAGAAGAAAACCCAATCCGGAGGCTCTAAAAGTTATTATCCCTCTCTATAAAGAGATGCTAAGAGTTGAAAAAAGCGAAGGGGTAGCGGCTTCATTTAAAGTTCTAACAGATATATTACAAGAAAAAGGAGTGGGTTATGACGAACTTATTATCTCTCTTCAAAAATAGACAAAGCGCCCTGCTCTTTATAACAGTTCTATCTGTCGGAGTCTATGCGTTAGTTGCTCAAAATTTTATTCTCTTAGGTTTAATGCTTCTGGTTTTAGTAGTGTCTGCTTCTATAGAAGCAGAAAGAAGTTGTGAATCAAAATCTCCGACATACCAATCAATGATTAAGGTTTTAAAAGAGGTTGCCAACGGTGAACTTGAAGGCCGTGTTACTCACATACCTGACAACAACTCTATTGAATCGCAGTTTGCATGGAGTCTAAACGATGCTCTTGATCAACTTGAAGCATTTATGAGAGATGTACATGCATCTATTGAAAATGCTTCACGCGGCAAAAGCTACAGACTTACCTATCCATCTGGACTTCACGGGAGCTTCAATAGTGCTTCAAAAGAGCTAAATAGTATTATGGGTTATATAACGCAAGGGTTTACCCTAAAGGCAAAAGGCGAACTCTCACAAAAACTAAACGCTCTAAGCGGTGGAGCAAGCAACGCATTTGAAACAATTCACAGCGATATTTCTCTTGCACAGAAAGATTCCACGGCAATTGCTGACGTATCAAAAACAACAGCGGCTCTCTCGTCAAAAAGCCTTCAAGGCGTTAAGAATATAAGCGAGAGCTTCAACACCCTTGTAGCTCTTATATCCTCCTCTCATGATGCTATTGTAAATCTTGAACATAGATCAAACGATATTTCGGTTGTAGTCGGCCTTATCAAGGATATAGCGGATCAGACAAATCTGCTTGCGCTCAATGCCGCTATTGAAGCTGCACGTGCCGGTGAACATGGACGTGGATTTGCAGTTGTTGCCGATGAGGTAAGAAAACTTGCAGAGAGAACCCAAAAAGCTACAAATGAGATTGAGATAACAATATCAACACTCCAACAAGACTCTAATGATATACGCGCAAACTCTGATAATATTTCAGAGATTGCACAAAAATCAAACAGTGTCGTAAATGAGTTTGAGCAGACATTTTCTCAGCTAAACGTATTTGCAGAGCAGTCGGCTGACACATCTAAAAAGATAGAGAACAGACTAATGGCAACATCCATGAAGGTTGAACTTGCTCTATTTAAAACAGATGCTTATTCATCAATATTTGAGTTAAAAGAGTCTTATGTTTATAATGACCATACAAACTGCAATATCGGTAAATGGTATATAGGCGAAGGAGCGGACTATTTTGGACATACGAATGCCTATAAAACAATCGGAGAGCTTCATAAGAAGATTCATAGCTCCATTGCAGGCAATCTATACTTCATTAAAAATAATTCCGCTTTTAAAAGTGAAAATGTAGATAGTATAGTTCAAAATTTTAAAAATATGGAAGATGCGGCAGATAGTATGTTTGAACAACTTGACAATATTGTAAAAGAATTTTAAATATTTACCTGCTATTAACTTATAATTAATATAATTACTCATCTCAAAAATGTTCAACCCCTTTCATTCTTGAGAAAGAATCTATAAATTATTTTATTATCCATCTCTTACTTCCCCCTTTAGGGATGGATAATTATGCTAAACTTCCCCTTATGAAAAAAATCATCTTAACCACTCTGAATTCTAGATTTACACACACTTCAATTGCCCTTAGATACCTCTATGCAAACCTAAAAGAGCTTCAAGAGAGCGCAACGATATTAGAATTTAGCATCAATGACTCCATTAGCAGCATTGCAGAAAAACTTCTTCTTCAAAATCCCGATATTATAGGCATTGGCGTCTATATCTGGAATGTCTCGCAAGTTAGCGAGCTTATTCACCTCATAAAAAAAATCTCCCCAAAGACTAAAATAGTATTAGGCGGTCCAGAAGTTTCTCATGAGCCGTTTCGAGTTAATCTCGAGGGTGCAGATTTTATTATTCAAGGAGAGGGAGACATAGCTTTTTATGAGCTTTGTGTTGATATTTTCAACAACTCCACAAAAGATAAAATCATAAAGATGAGTATGCCCTCACTAAAAAATATAGCTCTTCCATATAAATTTTACACAGAAAATGACATCAAAAACAGATACATATATGTTGAAGCTTCACGCGGCTGCCCTTTTGAGTGTGAATTTTGCCTCTCCTCAATGGATGAAAAAGTAAGATCTTTTAATCTTGATGAGCTTCTGGGAGAGTTTGAGATTTTATGGCAAAGAGGTGCAAGAAGTTTTAAATTTATTGATAGAACATTTAACCTAAATATTAAAACCGCAAATAGACTGCTGGACTTTTTTTTAGAGAAAAAACCACCATATTTTGCACACTTTGAAGTAGTGCCCGACCATTTTCCGGACTCTTTAAAAGCTAAAGTCGCTCTATTTTCACATGGCGCTCTTCAGTTTGAGATAGGCATACAAACACTAAATTCAGAGATTGCAAACAATATCTCAAGACCCCTAAAGCTTGATAAAATTAAAGAGAATATAAAATTTTTGCAAAATGAAACAAACGTTCATATGCACCTTGATTTGATAGTGGGACTTCCCGGAGAGACTCTAGAGAGTTTTGGTGCCAATCTCGATGAATTGGTAGCTCTTAGCAGCTGTGAAATACAGATAGGAATACTAAAAAAACTCTCAGGAACATATATCAACCGCCATGATATAGAGTGCGGCATGATATATAGCGACATACCTCCTTATGAAGTATTGCAAACATCAACGATAACATTTATGGATATACAAAAAATGAAGAGATTCTCTAGATTTTGGGACTTAACATATAACAGCGGCAACTTCAAACAGAGCGTGAAATTGATTTGGCAAGAGGAGAGCGTATTTGAGAATTTTTATGCTTTTAGTATATGGATTTACTCTCAAACAGACTCTACATGGCATATTTCTCTAGAGAGGCTCGGTAGGCTTCTCTTTAAATACCTTTGTGAGATAAAAGAGATTGATGCAGAGTTTGTTGCTGAAAATATGCTTGAAGATATGATGAGGATAAAAGGCAGGGCGACTCCGGAGTATCTCAAAAAATATGCTCAGAACACTCCTGTTAGCAACAAACATGGGACATCGGGTTTTAACAAAAGACAGCAGTAGTATCAGAATTTTTTGGATATAATCACTCTATGTTTAAACTAAAAGTGCTTTTAATATTATCACTGTTTTTTATAGGCATAACTTCTGAGAAGAAGCCCTATGTGGAAGATTCATTACTTAGTAAAATTGATGAAAAGTACAAAATATACGCTAAAAGAAGATTTTTGCTTCTTCAAGAGATGCTAGATAGCGTTGCAGATAAGAGCGACTTGGAAAAACTTGAAGCTGTAAATAATTTTTTTAATGAAGTAAGATATGCAAGCGATATGAAAACATACGGTAAAAGTGACTACTGGGCGACTCCATGGGAGTTTTTAGGCAAAGATAGAGGCGACTGTGAAGATTATGTTATAAGTAAATATTTTGCTCTTAAGTACCTAGGGGTAGATTACAAAAAGCTCTTCTTTACATATGTTCGCTCTACAAAATTTAAAGAACCGCATATGGTTTTGACATACTTTGAGACTCCAAAAAGCGAACCGCTTATATTAGATAACATTAACCTCAAGATATTTCCTGCCTCACAAAGAGAAGATTTAACCCCAATCTATAACTTTAACGGAGAAATCCTCGATAAAGCAGACAAAACAAATAAAAAATCCCACAAAAAGTGGGATGAACTAAAACTCAACATGCAAAGGAAGAAGATATGACGCTCTATAAACAGATAGCTTTGATGCTGTCACTATTTTTACTTACCATATTATCAACTGTTTTGGTGCTGAATTTCCAAAGTGCCAACAAAGGTGTTCAAGAGAGACTCTATGAGGATGCAAAAAACAACGCAACTTTACTTAGTCTCTCGCTTGGAAGTGCAAACGGTGATATATCCATGATGTCAACTATGATAAATGCTAATTTTGACAGTGGAAACTACCGTAAAATAACCCTTGTCGATGTTGAGAGCAACCCTCTTTATGAAAGAGTCTTAGAGAGCGATATTACTGCTGTTCCTCAGTGGTTTAAAGAACTCATAAGCCTAAAGGCACCTGTTGCATTCTCAAATGTATCTGCAGGTTGGAGTCAAGTGGGGATATTAAGCATACAGAGTGACTCAACATATGCCTACAAACAGCTATACGCAATCTTAACAGACCTTCTTATCTCCTTTGCAGTTATTACTATTTTTTCTCTTGTGGCTCTTAATCTCCTACTCCATGCTGTTTTAAAACCACTAAAAGATGTTCAAAAACAAGCAGCGGCAATTACTAGAAACGAATTTATTATTCAAGATAATATTCCATACACAAAAGAGTTAGCTGATGTTGTAATTGGAATGAACAACATGGTTGCAAAAGTAAAATCTATGTTTGACAAAGGAAATCAAGAGCTAAAGGTTCACAAGGAGCTTGAGTATATTGATGAGAATACTCAACTTAAAAATCGTAAATACCTTATCGACAAACTTCCCTCTTTCTTAAAGATTGACGCTTCGTATAAAGGCGGGATTAGCATGATTATTGCATTTGACGGAATCATAGAAGCCAACGAGAAAATAGGTCATAAAAATGTAGATAACCTTTTTCTAGCCGTTGCAGATATTTTCAAAAAAAATACAAAAGGCATGAAAGAGCCTGTAGTAGCTAGAATTAACGGTACGGAGTTTTGCCTACTGCTTCCGGACTGTTCAAGTAGCGATGCAGTTGAACTTGCAAAAAACATACAAAAACACTGTTTTAACGCAATTGATTCGGCAGGCCTTGAGCAAAACGAGACCTTTGTTAGTATAGGAATATATGAGTATAACCATAAAGATAGCATAGCCGAGCTCTTTTCACGTTCAGACAATGCACTTGCACAGGCAAAGTTTAAACACGAACATATACACATAGAGAAGGCAAATAGTGTAATTGAGGTAATGGGAAAAGAGGCTTGGAGACTTCTTATCAACAAAGCGATTGATAAAGAAAGATTTAGCTTTGTCTCTTGGAGTGTTATTGACACTAAAAAAGAGAAACTAACCCATAACGTACTTAGTATACATCTTATACTTGATAAAAATAGCTCTTATAGTTATGCTCAATTTATGGCACCGGCAATCCAATCAGGCTTAAGTTCTGAGATTTACAAAAAAATTGTACATATGCTTTTTAATAACTCCCTTGCTCTTCTTAGTGCGTCTATCTACTCCTTAAGGCTTCCGCAAGAGTATCTCCAAGAGAAAGATACCTACAGTAATATAAATGAGCTTCTTCGCGCTAATGCAGCGATGTTGCCGTTTAAACTTATTATAGAACTTCCCGATAAGCTTGTACGCCAAGACTCAAAAGAGATTAGAGCGTATATAGAGCTTTTTAGAAGATACGGGATAGATATAGGGGTGTTTGAATTTATCGGGGAGAGTGACGACTATCAATACCTCCAAGAGCTAAGACCATCTTATATAAAAGCTGAGGCTAGCTACTTCTTAACTCAAAGTACTCAATCAATCTCATCTTTGAGATTAATTACAGACAGCGTTGGTATATCCTTAATAGCTGTTGGTGTGAGCGACTTGGATACACTTGAGTCGTTAAAAGAGAAAGATATTCACATTATACAAGGGGAAGTTACCGAGTCAATAGAGCTGCCTTAAAATCCTCTGGAGTTTAATCCTTTGGCTATTGCTTCGTTTATCTCCTGTTTATACTCTGGGTTTAACTTCTCTAGGTCTCTATCAAAGGTTATAATCATATCTTTGTTTGCATTTGGGTGCCTACATATAGTAAAGAGAATGTCTATATATATATCAAAGTCAGGATGAGGTCTTAGCCCCAATTTTTTGTGAACCTTTCCATGATGCTTTATAACAAGCTCTAGCGCTTCTGAAAGAACTTTTGCACTAGAGCTTTTGTTTTTTATAATATTAACCAGATAAAATAAGTCCGTATTTATTTTCGGAATCTCTTCTTTTTGCTTCTCTTTATCATCTTTTTTTGCTTCTGCTACAGGGGATAACTTTTTCTCTCTCTTTAGATCTCTGTTTGGCTCTAAAAAAAGTAAAAATATTAAAACAGCCAGAATTAAAATCAGTCCGATAATAGCTTTTATAATAAATTCTGTTTCCACTACTGCTACTTTTTTTCTTTATTATACCCAACAAAAAATAAATCCTATTAAAACAATACTCTGTTAACTAAATACCACATATACAGATGATATAATCTTTAAAATTTAAAAAAGGAAAACTATAATATGGAAATGTTGATAATATTAATAACCGTCTCATCGGCGCTTGTTATTATAAGCATGTTTATTATTTCTCAAGATAAAAATAAGTACATGAAAAATATAGATAAAGAGATTAAAAGAGTTGGAACTAATGAGTACAAAAATTCCCAAGAATGTAAGCAATATCAAGAAAAAATAGAGGAGTTAGGTCTTGTTGAGGCATCAGTTGAGCAACTCTTTAGCATGAAGCAAGAAGCCATGAAAAAATTCAACGTTCCCAATTCATTTTTTCTTGATGAAAAAATTTATAGCAGTGAGAAAGAGTATCTTCTAAAATTTGCCTTAGCTCACGGTTTTGACAATAGTGATAATATTGATACGATATATGATAAAATCAACCCTTTAATGGGCTACACTTCTGATGAGCTAAAAGCTTATAATTATAAAAACTGATTGTTTATAAATTATTATAGGTGATATTTAGTAGTGTGGTGGACAGCTAGGGATTCGAACCCTAGATAGATTGCTCTATACCCGCGTTCCAGGCGAGCGCCTTCGACCACTCGGCCAGCTGTCCGTTTAAGATTGCAATTTTACCCTCAAAAGTCTTAAGAACAGCTCTAAAAAGAGAGTATCTTAGAGTGAAAAATCACTATAATCATATTTTTTCAAATCAATATAGTACTTTTTACCTACGACTATAACTCTAGAGTCATCTTTTGCTCTGCTTTTAAACTCCTCTTTAATCTTTATCCTCTTCTTCTTTGAGAAATCTCTACTTTTTAGATATTTACTAAGAGATGTCAGCCTTCTCTCATCAACCGGTTCATCTTTTTCTATATGCTCTATCTCTGCCTCAAATGATTCATCCGGAGCATTTAAGATAAATTTTGAGGAGATTGCATTTATTATGTTTTTTAGCTGTTCATCTTTTTCTTTATAAATCTGCTCAATTTTCTCTCTCTCTTTTATAAGCATCTGCTCTTTTTGATCTCTTAGGCTTCTTGTCTCGTTTTGAAGAGTCTCTACTTTTTGCTGAAGTTTGCTATTTTGCTCCTCTAGGAACTTATAGTATCTCTCATCTGTATGAGCAGCTATTTTTTTGTCGCTTTGCTTTGTTGCTTTTACCCCACTACTACTCTGCTGGCTTAACATGACAAACTTTACCCCGTTTTCTACTACACTCTGCAAAGAGCCTCTCCTTATACGATTATGTATCGCCTCTTTTGAGACACCAAGCTTCTCGGCGGCATCTGAAATTGTTAGTTTTAGCATCTAGAAATCTCCTCTATCTCATGTTTTCAAACACAAGAGGAGCTTCCCACTCTTGAGCTTTAATCTCTTTGATTACTTTTTGTAAATCGTCTAGTTTAGCCCCTTTGACTCTGATGGAATCTCCCTCTATTTGAGCAGTGACTTTAAGTTTTAGTTTTTTTATCTCTGCGGTAATTTTTTTAGCCTCTTTTGACTCAATGTAGTCAACTATCTTAAAAGTTGCTTTTCTATTGCTACCGCTAGAGTCTTCAACCTTTAGCTCTTCTATAACTTTTGAAGAGAGATTTTGTTTTAAAAGTTTTGCTATAACTATATCCTTTAGCGCATCGAGTTTGTTATCGCTAGAAGCGACAAGCACTAAAAGCTTATCCTTCTCTTTGTAGTTAATCTCATAAGGAGTTCCTTTAAAATCGTAACGGTTAGCGACCTCTCTATCCACTAAATTTATAGCATTTTTAAAGTTTTGCATATCAATCTTTGCGCTTATATCAAACGAGTGCTCTTTTGCCATTTTTAAAACCTTTTATAACATGATGTTTAGATTATAACATATTTTTAAAGTGTGTTAGTTATTCTAAAAAATGGGGCTTCCATCACCAAAACTACTGCCAAAACTGCTAAAACTAGGGTCCATGTAACCAAACACACTACTTTTTGCTCTTAATTTCTCTATATCTGCCTTACTTGATATCTCTTGTGGACATACAAGGGTACATTCATTGCACAGCGTACAATCCCAAACTCCGTTTGCCTGAATAGCATCTATTTTCTCTTTTGGATTTGCCTCTCTTTTGTCACTAACATATCGCCACACTCTTGTTAGTGAAAACGGTCCTAAAAATTCACTATTTACCGCATATACTGGGCAGACGCTATAACAGGAGCCGCACAGTATGCAGTCGCTTTGAAGCTCGTTTATCTTCTGATTATCAATTGAGAGAGAAACATTATCTACCGGCAAACTCTGCCATGCCTTTGCCTTTGTATTGAAGCTATACGCCTTATCCATATCTACAACAAGATCGCGTAATATGGGAGTATTATTTAGCGGCTCTACCAAATCACCATCTTTTACATGGTATGAGCATGACAAAACCTCTCTGCCGTTAACTCTAACTGCGCAACTTCCACAAACACTGCTTCTGCATCCGCTGCTGTATGCAAGAGAGGGGTCTTGGTTGCTTTTTATCTCGTTTAGTACCTCTAAGAGGGTTTTGTCTTGCATCTGGACTTCATACTCTACGACGCTATCTCTTTTTATATTAATTTTCATAACTGATTTCTCCATCTATACTTATAATAGTGTGTGCTCTATATTTTTCATCGACCGCTGGAGCATCTATTCTAAAGTGTGCCCCTCTGCTCTCATCTCTATTTATAGCACTTAGCAAGATAAGCTCTCCAATTTGGAGCATATTTTTAAACTCCAAAAACTCCGTAAGGTTTGTGTTGTACTCTTTTGTTTTATCGCTTACTCCCATCTGAGGTAGAGTACTTTTCATCTCTCTTAACATCTCTAATACTCTTAGCATTGAGTCTTTTTGCCTCTTTATCCCCACGTTTTTATAAAACAGCTCTCCTAACCTCTCATGCTCTTTATAAAAATTTATCTTATTTGTATATCTTTTTATCTCATCAATCTCTTTTTCAAAAATGCTCTTATGCCCTGATATATCCGTATGCTTTTTAAAACTATCGGCATATTTAGCGGCACTTACTCCTGCTTGTCTGCCAAATACTACAAGCTCTAAAAGAGAGTTTCCTCCAAGTCTGTTTGCTCCATGGACTTTGTGATTAGCACACTCTCCCACGGCAAAAAGTCCTTTAACACATGTTGAAGAGTTCTCGTCAACTTCTATTCCACCCATTGTGTAGTGAGCGGCGGGCTTTATCGGAATCAAATCTACGGCAGGATCTATATTTTCATAAAGTTTTGCAAGTTTTGCCTCCTGCGGAAGCTCTCTTTGTATAAACTCTGCTCCTAAATGACGAATATCAAGATAAATCTCTTCGCCTTTTGCAATCTCATCATGGATAGCTTTTGAGACCTCATCACGTGGAAGAAGTTCATCAACAAACCTCTCTCCCTTTGAGTTCAAGAGATGTCCACCTGCGCCCCTAGCACTCTCTGAGATGAGGATAGAGGACTCTTTGAGTGCCGTTGGATGAAACTGTACAAACTCCATGTCACTCACTCTTGCTCCTGCTCTTAATGCTGCAGCTACTCCATCGCCGCTTGAAGATACAGAGTTTGTAGAGTAGTTATGATAGACTCTGCTATATCCGCCGGTTGCTACAACCACGCTTGAGGCATCATGTATCTCTATTTCGCCGCTTCTTTTATTTAGCAGACTTACCCCGCAGACATACTTTTTGCCACTCTCGTCAAGCTCTGTTATAAACTCCAGAAGATGCCTCTCGTTTAAAATCTCTATCTTTGCGCCTAGAACTCTGTCGTAGAGAGTATGAAGAATTTTTAATCCCGTATAGTCCTGAGCATAGCATGCTCTTGGAGCATACGCACCGCCCAGTTTTCTTTGTGCAATACCAGACTCTGCCGTTCTGCTAAAGGGCACGCCGATACTATCAAGCCATGTTACAGCTTTTGGCGCTTCTTGGCACATGTGTCTAACTGCCCTCTCATCTGCTAAACCGTTTGCAGATTTAAGTGTATTTTGAACATGCACCTCTACGCTATCACCTTCTTTATCTGATAAAACAGCATTAATTCCGCCTTGAGCCATACATGTTTGACTTCTTGTCGGATACTCTTTTGTTATTATCGTTACTTCTGCACCGTTTTCATGTGCATTTAGTGCGGCAACAAGCCCAGCCCCTCCGGCTCCTATGATTATTACTCTATTTTTCATTCTCTTCCTCACTTTTGCTTATCTCAATTGTAAATTTTACTCCATTTTGTATATTTTCAGCATAGAGCTTACCGTCACGGTGCTGCTTAATAATACTTTTTGACATATGTAGCCCCAATCCTGTACCGTTCTTATCAAACTTTGTTGAGAAGTATGGATCAAAGATTCTATCTATTATCTCCTCATCTATACCACCCGCATTATCACTTATCTCCATAATTGCGACATCTCCTCTATCATAGCTCTTTATACAGATTTGTGCATCGGCTATCTCTTTTTCCCTATACTGATCTCTTGCATTATTTATAATATTTACCAAAACCTGCACAAACTCATTTTTAAAGAGTTTAACTCTATTCATGGAAGCAAGCTCTAAAAAAAGATCTATCTCTTCTGATGCTAAACTACCTTCAAGTAGCCAGTAGACCTGAAATACAGGATCATTTAAAGTACACTCTTCTTTATGCTTGTTTGGTTTGTAAAAGTCACTAAAGTCAGAAATTATTTGACCCATGTTGTTAGTGTTGAGTTCAATTTTTTTCAATTTCTTCTCTAAAAAATCTAAAAACTCCTCTCTATGTTTTTCATCTGAGAGATCATACTGCTCAAGCTCTATTGCCATTATTATTGATATATTAAGTGCCGATATTGTGCTAAGAGGCTGTTTCCATTGATGTCCAATCATGCTTACCGTCTCTCCGATTTGCGCTAATCGAGATTTATGAAGCAAATAGGTATCTTTTTTTTGCATCTCATTAACCGCATCGTCTATCTTAAGCTCAAGTGTTTGATTTAGCTCAAGGAGTTCATCCTTAAGCCCCTCAAGCTCGCTATTTTTTTTCTTTAAAATATGCTGACGATAGAAAAATATAAAGATTATAATAAGTGCTAAAAATATAATCTCTTTTAAATATTTAAATTTTATTTTTTGTATATAGTTTACCGATACCCACTCATTATAAATCCTGCGCATATCCGAGTCTGTTATCTTGTTTGATAATTTTTCAAAAATGTTAAAGAGCATAATGTCATCATCTCTTACACCAAACCCCATATCTATGCTCTCATCGAGCTGTCCTGAAACCTTGAGATGCCCATTTGGTTTATTTTTAAAACTATAAGCAATCGTTACAAACTCATCTATAAAACCGTAGTACTTTTTTTTCTCTACTGCAATAAACCCATCTTTTAAAGAGTCCACATAATTTAGCTTAATGCTTGGGTGTCTCCTTTTTAAATCCTCTATAAATGCTCTATCTTTAACTACCGCAAACTCTTTATCTAAAACTAAATTGATATCAAGAATATAACTCTGCTCTTTGCTTGTTACAACGACTAGATGTTCGTGGTGATACGGTGTTGTGTACCTTACTCCATCTTGCTTTAGCGAATGTAGTGCCATAGGGAGCATGTCGCACTTTCTCTCTTTTACCCTTTTTAAAGAGTCTTTACGGTTTTGGGTTATTACAAACTTGTATGGGATTGTTATGCTCTCTTTTGTTAAACCTAAAACATCTGAAGCTATTCCAACGACTTCTCCATCCCTAATAGCACCGTAAGGAAGAAAAGAGAGATCCATGCAGACACTTATCTCCCCCTTTTGTTTTAAGTAGTTCACATCCTCTTTGTTTAAAAACTTCTCTTTGTTGCTAAATATAAGATTATCTAGATTTACGTCCGTTTCCGTAAGACCTATAACTTTATATACGTCCAAAATTCTCTCTATTTTATTTCTCTCTATGGTTCCAAAATCTATACCGTTTACATATGCAAGCTTTTTTAACTCCTGTGCCTCAAACATCAAAGCATCTCTTGTTTTGTTTTTGGCGTTATACTTTGTATATATAATATTAACAGCCTCCTCAATATTGTTAAAAGCGTACTCCCAACCTCTTATAGATGCTTTTTTAAACCTTGCTACAGATTGAGGATTCTTATCTGCATTTTCTTGTGATGTAAAAAGTATATCGCTGTAAAAATCAAAACCTTTATCCCTTGGGGAAAAGAGCTTGTACTGTAGCGCCCTTTGTTCTAGTATATAGGGTTCGTTTGATATATAACCAACATAAAGGTCAACTCTTTTGTCTATAAGCTCCTCTATATCAAAAGTGTGTTTTTTAAGCTTTATCCTCTCTTGATTTGTTTTGCTTGCATTTATCATGGCGTAAATTGAAGCCGTCTCAATTGCATCATGAGTAGACATTATAGTTTTGTCTTTAAAATCTTTTACGCTGTTAATACCGGAGGAGCCAAGTGCTATAAGTACAAGTGGGGAGGATTGAAAGGCAGCACTAAGCAGGGATATACTTTTTCCTTGTGCATAGTATAAAATAAGACTTGACCGACCTATGGCATAAGTTGTTTTTGCACTTAAGACATCACCAAGCGCATCAGTCTCATGAGTAAATTTTTTTATATCTACATCAAAACCGGCATCTTCATAAAACCCTTTCTCTTTTGCCATATAGTATCCTGCAAACTGAAACTGATCAAGCCACTGTAGCTGTAAGGAGACTTTTTCTAGAGATTTTTGTTCTGCATGTATAGAGACAAAAAAGAGTAAAAAAGTAAACAGATATTTCATAATATTACCGATTTTTTAAAGGTAGTAAATTATACCACAAGAGTCAAAAAGTAGTACCTTGCTATCCTTAAACTCCCGGCAATTAAAACAAACCAAACAAACTTGAGTCTAACAACTCCCGCAACAAGTGTTAGCGGGTCGCCGATAATTGGCAACCATGAAAGCAGAAGTGCGTAGTAGCCGTATATATGTCCATAGCCGTATGCTTTTACTCCTGTTTTAGATGAGAGAAGTTTTGTTTTTGTTTTTTCGTAAAGCAAATAGCCTAAAAAGTAGTTTAAAACGATAGCAAGAATATTTCCGCTTGAGGCAGATAAAAGTGCATTTAACTCAGGCATACCGCTTGAGAGAGCAGCAACAAGTACAACCTCTGAACTAAAAGGCAGTATCGTCGCAGCTAAAAAAGCGGATAAAAAAAGAGTGAGCTCCGCTATGTTATCTGCTTTTTAATGATTTAATATTCTCTATCACACCCGCGATAAGCTTATCTCTGGCTTCAATACTTGTCCATGCAATATGCGGTGTTATATAGAGATTATCTCCGTTTTTCACACTCAAAAGCGGATGGTTCTCCTCCATCGGCTCACGGCTAAGAACATCCAGTCCAAAAGAGATATTTTTCTCATCAATTACTTTTGCAACTGCCTCTTCGTTGATTATACCGCCGCGCCCAAGATTTAAAACTACAGCCCCGTCTCTACACATTAACAACTCTTCATAATCTAACAGATTAAGAGTTTTATCATTTAACGGTGCGTGTATAGAGATTATATGGCAACTCTTAAGCATCTCATCAAGCTCTACATGTTGATAATCATGATTGTGATTTTTACCGCTTGTTGAGAAGTAGCATACATCTGCCCCAAAAGCAGATGCTATCTCTGCAACCCCTCTGCCTATCGTTCCTAATCCAATTACTCCCCATTTTTTACCTTTAATCTCAAAAAATGGATGTGAGACATCAGTGAAAATAGCACTTTTTGCATAAGAACCCTCTTTTACATACTCATCATAGTATCTAGAGTGTCCTACGAGATAAAAGAGCATAGAGAAGGTGTGTTGTATTACAGAGTCAGTTGAGTATCCGGAGACATTTTTTACTAAAATATCTCTTTTGTTTGCAGCCTCTATATCTACATTGTTCATACCGGTTGCTGCAACGCAGATAAGTTTTAAAGAGGAGGTGTTTGAGATGTGAGCATCTGTTATAATGACTTTGTTAGTAACTATAACATCAGCGCCGATTACACGTTCTTGCGTCTGCTCGGGCGAAGTTGTCTGAAAAATATCGACATCTCCTAGCTCAAAAAACCCACTAAGAGATGTATCCCCAAATGTTAGTGCGTCAAGTATAACAATCTTCATCTAGCTATCCTTAATACTTTCAATCAACTCTCTTGATTTTTCTAGTGCTTTTTCTGCTTCATCAAAAACAAGCGCTACGGCTAATCTTCTGCCTTTATGAGCTTCGGGTTTTGAAAAAATTCTAACAAAACTATTATCGCTAAATAGGCTATCGTCCACACTTATAACAGGAGCATAGCTATGAACTTCTGATTTAAATGCGGCACTAGCACCCGCCCCATAAAATGTAAACCCTAAGGGGAGTCCTAAAATAGCACGCAAGTGAAGTGCAAACTCGCTTTGAGACTGTGTGATTAATGTTACCATTCCGGTATCATGCGGGCGTGGCGACACTTCAGAGAAATAGACCTCATCATCTTTTATAAAAAGTTCCACCCCAAAAAGACCGCGACCTCCAAGACCATCCGTAATTTTCTTAGCCATATCCTGCGAGCGCTCTTTTGCCAAGGAGCTCATCTGCATAGGTTGCCATGAAAATATGTAGTCGCCGTCTCTTTGCTCATGGCCTATCGGCTCACAAAAAACCGTCTCCTCTCCGTTTCTTACAGTTAGCATTGTTATCTCATAGTCAAAATCGACAAACGCTTCAACAATAAGCTCGCTTGCATCCCCGCGTGCCTCTTTTGCAATCTCCCATGAAGCATCAATATCCTCTATGCTCTTAGCGACACTTTGACCATGACCTGAACTACTCATAACAGGTTTGATTATACATGGAAAACCCATATTTTGTGCTGCTCTTTTTAGTCCATCTTTTGTAGTAACAAACTCATATGAACCGGTTTTAAGTCCAAGTGTCTCTGCCGCAAACGTGCGAATATTTTTTCTATTCATAGTCTTACTAACTGCACTTGCGTTTGGAATAACGTTATACCCTTTATCTTCTGCTGCAAAAAGAGCATCAATGCTTATAGCCTCTATCTCCGGAAGAATATAGTCGGGTTTTTCACGATAAATAATCTCTAATACTGCGTTTTTATCCTGCATATTTACAACATATGAACGGTGAGCTACATGATGAGCAGGCGCATTTTGGTATCTGTCCACGGCAATGACCTCAAGACCTAGTCTTTGGGCTTCTATGGCTACTTCTTTACCGAGTTCGCCTGAACCAAGGAGCATAATTTTTTTTGAATTTGATTTTAGGGGAGCAGAAAAACGCATGATAATTCCTTGATTTTCATTAAATTTAAAACGCTAAACGCCGCTTTCGCGGCTAAAGCTTGCTTTAAAAAAGCAGAAGGAATTATAACAAAATAGATTTAAAACTTATCGCTTTAACCCGATAAGTGTCTCAAGAAGAGTGTCTGAAGTGGTAATTGTTTTACCATTTGCCTGATAACCTCTTTGAATGATTATAAGCTGTGTCAAAGAGCGAGACAAGTCAACGTTTGAAGCCTCAAGTGCCGCAGCTTGCATAAAACCACGCCCTGCCGTTGCTGCCGTACCTATGATTGGGTCTCCGGAGTTCGCAGTCTGTATAAAAACATTTCCACCCTCAGTAGAGAGACCTTCATTGTTTGTAAACTTTGCCATACCGATTTGTGCCAATCCAAAAGAGCGTCCATTGCTAAATGAGCCGACTAACGTACCGCTTTGATCAATTCTAATACCGACTAAATCTCCACCCGTAAAACCATCCTGACTTATTCCTGAGGTTGATGAAGCAGAATCAAAACTAGTCATGCCATCAAAACCGTTGGAAGTACCAAGGTCGATTGCAACTTGCTGATTTGCAGCCGAGCCGTTATTTGCTGTAAAAGAGACATTTGGCGGGTTATATGTAGATAGTGAACCATCACTATTAAATCTTACAAAACCGGTCTTTTCATTATACGGCGCAATTGAGTCAATAGTAGCAGGCTCAGGAACACTTATCTTTAAATTCCAAGTACTTCCTGTTGAAGCGTCTACCGAAACTTTTCTAAACTCCGTTCTAAGAGTATGTTTTGATCCTAATGAGTCAAAAATATCTATACTAGATGAGTGTGTTGCCGCATTAAAACCTTGAGAAAACGCCGTTGCCGTACTTCCAGAAGGAAGAGTTGAGTTTAATGCTTCCATGTTTCTTGTAAATCTTGTATTTTCGGTTATTCCACCGCCTACAACACTACTTGCATTCATCCCTGTAATTGACAGATTAATATCATAATCGTTTGCACTTCCACCAGGATTTGACAACTCAATCTTACCTTGCTCATTTACTTTTACTTCAACATTACTTGTTGCACCACCACCGTCTGCATTTGCTTGAGTCTCAAGAGCCTCACGGAGATCTGCTATTGTAGTAAATTTCTTATCACTTCCGGCTACTGTTGTAGATACAGTAGGATCATACTGATATCTATATGCCGTAGTAACTGAATCTCCAACAACGAATCCACTACCATCTCCACCTCCAACGGCGCTTATTCTAATATTATGCGAAGCGTTTGCATTTGAGTTTGAGTTTGTTAGTGTTATTGTATCGGTTACGGTATCGTATGCGGCACTTATGCCTGTTACAGATGTCTGAGCATTAATTGCCGAGACATATCTTGCACCATCTTCATCTGCCGTGTTTGTTGCAAGACCACCGGTTGTTGTAATCTGTTTTGTAGTACCGTCATCTAATTCAAATGTAATATCTAACTCGGCTCCACCACCTGGAACTGCCACACTTGATGTTGTTGTTGAGTTCACAAATGATGCCCAAATACCTTGATTTGTTTGAAGATTAAACGCCTCTCCCGAGTCATTAAACATAACACCCATATCGCCGGACTCTATTGGGTTTCCATTCTCATCAAGAGCAGGTGGAGTAGGGAGTGCCGGCGGAGGACCTGCAGGAACTTCGTAAGCAGGTGAAAAGTTCTCAACTCTAGGTCCTGAGTTTAGGTTTGCCTTAACAACGACATTTTGTGTTGGAGATGCGGGAGTAGTAAGCCCCGGTGGTATATTTATATCCGTAATAGGTGCTGTCGCATCAACTTTGCCTGTCACTGGATCTCTAAGCCATCCTTGAACTATAAAACCGTTGTTATCAACAAAATTTCCACCGGCATCAAACTTAAAGTCACCTGATCGTGTATACTTGTATGTGTTACCGCCATCGGGAGAGACTATGAAAAAACCATCCCCTTGAATAGCAACGTCTGTATTTTTATCAGAATTTTGAACAGAGCCCTGCGCAAAAATCTTAGTTACTGAACTAGCACTTGCACCAAGACCTACCTGTACCGGATTTTTACCACCCAATTCACCTTGAGGAGCAGTTGCAATTGCTTGTGTCTGAGCAAGAAGATCAGAAAAGTTCGCACGTGAATATTTAAAACCTATGGTATTTACGTTTGCAATATTATTTGATTCTACGTCCATCGCAACTTGATGTGACTGTAGTCCGGATACACCGGAAAAAAGTGATTTTAACATTTTAAATCCTTATTATTCATTTATAACACTCTCAAGAAAAAATCTTATTGTGTTAAAGAAGCCCTATTGGCAACACTTACCCTTTTTTAACAGGTAAACTATTATTGTAAATAAAATAGCATTTTATGTTCCAACTTTATTAAGCATCCATGCTTAAGGCTTTTTGTAACATCTCGTCTGCCGTTGTTATTGATTTTGAGTTTGCATCGTATGATCTTTGCATAATTATAATTTCTGTAAGACCGGCCGTAATATCAACATTAGAGCCCTCAAGTTTAAAGTTTGAAATATCGGTTCCTATAATATTTTTACCGTTTTCATCTTGAAAAAATATTGGTCTACCGCTGTTTTGAGACTCTGAAAATCTTGAGCTGCCTTGACGTTCAAGTCCTCTGTCATTTTGAAAATGAAATACTCCAATTTTTCCAACGGCACTCTGCATGCCGTTAGAAAAAGTAGCGATTACATCTGCATTTTTATTTATATCGTACCCAATAAGACTACCGCCGACAAGACCGTTTGAAGAACTAGAGCCGCTAAAAGTATCTCCTAAAGACATAACACCCTCATATCCACTGCCAAGATTAATTGCTACATTTGTTCCGTTATTGTCTATTGATGTTAGTGTTGATGATATCAATGCCCCCGTATCATCAAAGCTTGCAACGCCGTTGCTTGTACTATAAATTTCTGTACCTTTAAGATTCTCAACCGTAGCGACTATATCCCACTGACTTCCAGGGGAGAGCTGAGGAACACTTTTTGTAAACTCAAGTCTTAAATTATTTCTAACACCTTGTGCATCAATAATTTCAGAACTTATAACTTCTATCTCATCCCCTGCACCTAAATTACCATAAAAATTTGCCTCAGTTGTTGCTTGGGGCGGGAAGAGCAGCTCATCCGGAAAACGTAGTTTCTCCTGCGCGTTTACATCTCCAAGCTCTACCTCTGCTAACTGCTCACTCAACACTCCATTGTTGATATTGCTCCCCATAGTCCCCAAAACATAATAACCGTCATTGGTAACCAAATCTCTATCTTTATCAAACACAAAAGAGCCGTTGCGAGTATAGAGCGGCTCCCCTTCTGCTTGAATTCCAAACCAGCCGTCACCAAAGATTGCTAAATCCGTACTTCTATCGCTTAGCTGCATAGAGCCTTTGCTCTGGCTCATGGTAACTGCGTTTAGCTTTGTACCTATTCCAATACTGCTATTTACACTTGAAGACGCCGCAGATGTGACAAGAGCATTTTCAAAAAGTGATGAAAACTCTGTCGTATATTCACGAAATCCAACCGTGTTTATATTTGATAAATTATCCGAAATTACATCAATTCCATATTGATGCGTTTTAATTCCATTTATCCCTGTATAAAAAGCCTGAGTCATCATTTTAGTGTACCTCTACTCTTAGTAAATCTCTTTTACATCTGTAAGAGAAACATAGCTAGAGCCTACCTTGAAGTAAGTCTCATCACCATCAAATCTAACTGATTCAATAGGGTAAGCTCCAACTCTTGTTGTTAAATCATCACCGTTTGGATTTGTGTATGAGGCAGTTGCATAGTAAATTCCGCTTTCAACACTGTTTCCGTTTCGATCTGTTCCATCCCATGTAAACTGGTAAACTCCTTTAGGATTTGTACCGACATCTATTGTTTTTATTATATTGCCGTTGACATCAAGTATCTCAACATTTCCTCTCTCTATCTCATCAGGGAAATATATCTCAAAAGTAGTTTCGCTTCCTTCATCTAAGACGATAGCATTACTCCCCATATCTGCTGTTTTGCCAATAGCAGATATTGTACTGTACTGCTGCGAACTACCTAGCGATAGCGCTAAGTCCTCTAATGCTTTATTTGTATTCTCGGTAGCTTCAAGAGTTGCAAGTTGCGATGTCTGAGTCAAAATCTTCTCACTATCCATAGGTTCTGTCGGATCTTGGTTTTGAAGCTCAACTAACAAAAGAGTCATAAAGTCATCTTTGCCTAGCACCGTCTTATCTTCAACCGTAGTTGTAGGCGCGTACTCCGCATTTGTTGCTGCATTTAAGCCTGTTGATGTGATTGCCATGATACTTCCTTTAATTTATTATCCGTAAAAAGAACAACTCCTTTTTACTTCGCTAGCCGCTTAGGCACTGGAGCTTGCCTCATTATTCGAGGCAAATTTTATTTATATATATCTAGGGACTACAATTTCTAAAGAGCTTAGTATCTCTTCGTGTGTCTCTTCACTCTCAAAGTAGTTATACTCTTCATGAGCTTTTTGCTCATGTTGTCTATGCTGGTTTCCTCCACCGGCATTTGTATCACCACCACCTTGTGAACCATTACTAAAGTTTAATGAAGCATTATTTATTCCACTATTGTTTAACTGTACTTTTAGCTCATTGGCATTCATCGCCAAAGTATTTACCGCTACACTGTTTGAACTAATATTTACATGTAGGTTTTTACCTCTTTGTACTACCGTTAAATCAACCTCTCCAAGGTGTGCAGGATTGAGCTGAATCTTAACTCTAGTAAAAGGCGATTTATACTCCTCAATAGCACTCTTTATATCATTAGAAAGATATTTAATCATCTGTTTTGCTTCGTTTAGCTTCACCTCAAAACTATCAGCTTTATGCGTTATTGATGATTCTGTTTTTGAAGAGGAGCTGCTGGATTCAGGCAAGGAGGTGTCTCCTCCTAAAAGTTGCTCTAATGTTTTAATACTGTCTTGTGTCGGGGTTGGAGCAATAACTCTAGCAGTAGCTACAGAGAAATCAGCTGTTAGTGCAAGAGTGCTCGTAGATGATTTTTCTTCACGAAGAAGAAGCTTAAGCGTCTCATCTGCTTTTGTCTTAGGTGTTTTTTCATCTGTTTTTTGTATATTATTTGCTTTAGCTTGAACAATCTGCTCTGTTGTTGTGTGTTGCTGCGGATTTTGTGCTTTAAAGAGTGGTGTCTCTCTTATCTCTCTGTGAGTAGTTTTTTCACTATTTCTAATCTCGCTAGATACTTCCGCCTCTGCTTTTTGTGCATTTGCAGCAGCTGTATTTAGCTTTTTTTCATCAACTCCGGTAGTTTTCTTAACAGATATCCCCTCTTTTAAAATATCTGGGCGTGCCTCTTTTGGACCCTCTGGGCGTATCTCTCTCTCTGAGCCACTCTTTCTTTCTTGAACAACATCTTTCTTTGGCTCTGTTTGCCCCTCTGTAGTGCCTTTTGTCTCTTTTTGGGTTACTGTGGAGAGTTCTTTTAAGTTTGTATCATTTTTAACGCTTGACTTTATCTCTTGAAAACTTATTTTGCTTATATCTATACCAAATTTTTTAGCAGCATCGACTAAGCCACCTAGAGTTTTTGGTAGCTCTTTTATCTCTGCCTTTTTATATCCATCGCTATTTTGGATTTTATCTTTGAGATAGTTTTTTGCATCGACTATTAATGCTTTCATATCATCTTTAGTAAGAGAAGATGTGAGTTTTGGATTTAGCTCCGATAACTCCTCTTTATCTAACAGTGTTAGCTTATCTTCACTATTTAAAAGCGAGAGATTTTTCTCCGCCTTTATGCCGACCTGTGCAGGTTTAACATTTTTAACATCACTGCCCAGCGCTAAGATTAAGGAGCCGTTTTGAACACCTTTGCCCTCTTTTTTTTCGCTCGCACCCCTTAGAAAATCTGAAAATGAGCTACCTTTCTCATTTTTTGGGGTTACAAGAGTCAATGACGATGATGAGCCGTTTTTACTTTTAGCATCTAGTAATACCACTTTACACCACCTTTTTACTCATAGATTTTATATAAGGTAATAGCATAAACTATTCCACTATTAAATATATATAGATATAATTTTGAATTATGAAATTATTACTCTTACTATTTCCCTTACTGTTAATTGCTAAAAGCCCTTTTGATTCAAAGAAAGTTGATTTTGATATGTCAGCCTATGAGACGAAAAAAAATGAGCTAAACGAGAGTGCGGGGAAAAATAGTAAAATAAAGTGCAGATTAGTGTGCGATAAAAAAATATATAAAGAGCAGAAGATTTCAGATGCAATTGAGTTTTATAAAAACTCCAAAGAGCATAGTTTTAATTAAGAACTAAAGTCATCCAGGCATCTTAAATCTTTTTTATACATTGCGCTTACGTTGTTTGCAAGCTCATCAACAAGAGCTTTTGAACTCTCACCGTCTATAGGATAACTAACCATAGCGCTACCCAAGCTTCTTGCAAAAAACTCTTCAAACATATCTTTGACAATTTGTGCTCCATACTTATCTGTGTAGGGAAGTAGGAAAAAGTAGTCTGATTTAGAGTTTAAAATAGCATCGGAATTTCTTAAAATTTGCTCTAAAGAGCTATCTATGACCGACTGCTCAACCTCTAAAAAATCACAATAAAGCAGAGTAAAGCTCTCTGCTCTACTCTCATCCACTCTCTGGGCTAAGCCTATACTTAAATCAAGAAGTTGTCTAAAGTTATCAAATCCAAAATGTACGCCTGCCATATTTTGCCCCAACTTATTAAGATTTTACAGAGTATATCAAAATTAACGATAAAATATAGAATCTACATTATCGTGTATGGCTTTATCTCTTCTCTAGATATAAACGGGGTTGCCTGAAGCTCTTCTTTATCTTTATCAAGCGCTAGCGTGTATATCTTACCCTCTTGTGCTTTACAGTATGTTAAAATTATCTTTGCCGCAAGCTCTTTGTCAGCGGCAGTTGCACTTTTGCTAAGAAGCGAATGGGGACCGGGTAAACCGATAGTTTTTATATGAAAATATTTATCGTTATCTATCTCTTGCAGATGGAGATTCTCATCTTTATTTCTTCCAACTACAAGCTTAGCTCCATCAGGAAGTCTAAGATGACGACCATATTTCATAACCGGAACATCTCTTACTTCAAAGAGGTCATACTTTATAAAATCAAACATTTTTTTAGCGAAGTTCTCATCTGTTAAAAGGCACCCTCCGCCAGGGCTTTCAAAATCTTCCAACCCTATCTCTTTTACAAGTTCTAGCTGTCTATCACGACTTCTTCCCGTGATGCCTTCTAGTTTTTCTCTATCCACCCACCCTTTTACCTCAGCTATTGTAGGCTCAAGAGCTTTTGCCGAGAGCGGTCTAAGCAGGAGTCCGTCACAATTACTCTCATTTAAAACCATCTGCAGAGCATCTTTGTTTTGGCTCATAGGACGCTGTCCCAAAACCTCGCCGCTTATTAGAAATGAAGCACCTTCTGCCTCCATAACTCTTTTTGCCACTGCAAACATCTTTGCATGACAATCTATGCATGGGTTAAAATTTTTACCGTATCCATGCTTTGGGTCAAAGAGAACGTCTTGTAAATATTCGCTCTGTATATCTATGATTTTTAGTTCAGCTCCAACTTGTTCACACATATTTTGCATATGTTCAAGCCTATCTTTTGTACTTCCAAAACCTGTATTAATATTTATTGCTAAGACATCTATACCTTGGTCTCTTATAAGCTTTATTGCCAAAGTAGAGTCTAATCCACCACTAAATAGTGCGACTGCTTTCATCTTAATTCCTTGTAAAATTGATAACTTAAACTAGATAATTATATACTATTTCTACTTTTTTCTTCTAGTTGATTTTTCAGAGGGTCTATTTTTAGCTCCACTTCTAGAGTTTTTGCCTCTTCCACCACCTTGATTTATCGCTTCTGCTTTTATAGAAGGGTCTGGTTTAAACTCTTTTAACCAAACTTTAGCGATATCCTTCTTTATTAACTTCTCTATGTTTGCCAAGTACTCATTTTCATCTACACAAACAAGCGATATCGCTTCACCCTCTTTTCCTGCACGTCCTGTTCTGCCAATTCTGTGAACATAATCCTCAGGTACGTTTGGAAGTTCATAATTTACTACATGCGGAAGCTGATCTATGTCTATTCCTCTAGCTGCTATATCTGTTGCGACCAAAACTCTCACTTCACCATTTTTAAAGTCGTCCAATGCTTTTGTTCTTGCATTTTGACTCTTGTTTCCATGTATAGCAACGGCGGTTATACCATCTTTTTCCAGCTGTCCTGCAAGGCGATTTGCTCCATGTTTTGTTCTTGTAAAAACAAGAACCTGCTTCCACTCTCCATCGCTTATTAGATGCGTAAGCAGCTCTCTTTTTCGCTCTCTATCAACAGGATAAACCGCTTGTTTTACACTCTCAGAAGCTATATTTGGACGAGCCACCTCTATAAGAACCGGAGAGTTTAAGAGTTTATCCGAGAGTTTTTTAATATCATCTGAGTATGTAGCTGAAAAAAGAAGTGTCTGTTTCTGCTTTGGAAGAGTTGCTAATATCTTTTTAATATCATTTATAAAGCCCATATCCAACATTCTATCAGCTTCATCAAGCACTAAAAACTCGACTGCTCTTAAATCTATGCTCTTTTGGGATATATGGTCCAAAAGCCGCCCAGGAGTGGCAATAACTATATCAACACCTTTGCGAAGCTTTACGAGTTGCGGATTTATTTTAACTCCCCCAAAGATTACTGCAGATTTAAATCCAAGATATTTTCCATAAATCTCAACGCTCTCGCCAACTTGAGCAGCAAGCTCTCTTGTTGGAGTGATAATAAGTGCTCTTACTTTATGCTTTGCATTTGCGGGTTTTGAACTTAAAAGCTCAAGCAGAGGCAGTGTAAAACCCGCTGTCTTGCCCGTTCCGGTCTGAGCTCCCGCTAATATATCCTTTCTGCTTAAAATTACCGGTATTGCTTGTTTTTGAATGGGTGTCGGCTCACTATAGCCCTCTTCTTTTACGGCTTTTAATAGAGGAGCCGATAAACCTAATGTGCTAAATGACATTCTTTTCCTGATTTGTAATATTCATACATAATAGCATAAATTATGCTAATGTAAGATATAATATTAACTAAATATTAAAAAACTATCTTAGGATTTTTTATGCCAATTAGCCAAATAACTCTCAAACACAACAAACATCGTGTTCATCCATGTCCTAATGACAAAAAGCTATCGTTGCTTACTCTATTGATAGAACAAAATAGCAATCTTGACACTATTGTTATTACAACACAAGATAGCAGCCCAATAAAAAATAAGTTGAAAAATGAGAACATTAAAGTCCTTAGTGACAATGAACTCTTAGAACTGCCTGAGCTAAAATGCAAACTACTTATAAGCTACGATTTGCCGTCTAGTGCCGATGTTTACATACAAAGGGTTTCTAGAGCTACCGAGAGTGCGCTTATTTTACTTGATATTAGCGAACAAAAACAGCTATATCCTATAGAGACTCTTTTAAAGAGAGTCATTAAGCAGGAGATTATCGCAGGTTTTGAATATGAAGAGCAAGCTAGCTTGAAGATAGCAAAAGCGGCGCTAAAACCAAAAAGGGAGTATGCCCTTAAGCAAGATACAAACAGTAAGCCCAAGCATGAAAAAAAGTCTTTTAACAAACCTAAAAAAGATTCTAAAAAGCCAAATAAATTTCTAGGTAAAGATGAAAATGGAAAGGCAATATTTTCAGGTAAAAGCGGCGAGAGAAACCACCGCTATGACGGAAAGCCCAAAGATGGGCAAGTAGCGTCTAAGAGTACCGGAAGAAAGATATCCATAAAAGAGCGCAAGCCAAAAAATGCTGATGAGACTAACTCTTAAAAGCCACAAGCTCACCTCTTTGAAGTTGTGAGATTTTTCCTCTATATTTACGAATAAAAAAAGCCTTCTCTTCAAAAGAGATATTCTTTTGCATATTTACCTTTTTATATTCGCGTTCATAATGTTTAGTTAAAAAGGCGATTAGTTCAGCTTTTAATGCCTCTTCATTTTTTAAAGGTTTTATCTGATCATCTACAGCAATTGCCATCAAAGAGGGTTCGTCAAAGCTCCCCTTAAGAGCCAAACTAAACTCATGTGAGTGAAACTGCAAAAGTGACGGATCTAATACGTCTAGTATCTGCTTTACAAACTCTGGGTGCTCTAAAACCGTCTTAATAAGACTAAGCTCCCACATATCTCTATATCGACTTCTATCATCAACAGGCTTACTGTAGTTAGTGTTAGTTTGATTACTCAGCTTAACAAATGATGGATTAATTCCCAACCTTTGTGCTAGATACGACTTATATCTATCTTGAAGAATGGCGGAGAGAGTCTTAAGATACCCTACTGCCTCTTGCATACACAACTCTTTTGCCTTAGGGTCGGATAGATTATAAAGAGATATTATCTCATCTAGGACAAACTCTATAAACGGCTGAGGAGTTCTAAACATCTCTGAGAGCTCTTCTGATAGACCATCTTTAACCATATCTGCAGGGTCTAACCCCTCTCCAAAGATAACTACTCCGCCGCTAAATCCGCTCACGCTTAAAAGCCTTGATGCCTTTAGAGCTGCCGCTCGCCCTGCCTTGTCACCGTCATAAGCCATTATAACTTCAGGCTCCCCTTTTCTAAGCAGCGGCAGATGCTCCGCTGTTAGTGCCGTACCAAGTGTTGCAACCGCATTCTCAAACCCTGCCTGATGAAGCATAATAACATCAAGATAACCCTCTGTTATAACTATCTGCTTTGTTTTATGAATGCTCTTTTTCGCATGATGGTAGGCATAGAGAAGACGTGATTTATTGAAGTATGGAGTCTCAGGAGAGTTTACATATTTAGCTTGATGTCCGGTTATAGTTCTGCCGCCAAAACCGACAACTGTTCCATTTGCGGAGTGAATAGGAAATATTATGCGCTCTATAAATCTAGCAAAAAGCCTTGAGCCATCACTTCCCACAACGCCCATCTCTACTGCTTCGCTCATATTTAAAAGTTCGGATTTTATATAGTTTATTGTCGCGTTTGAATCCGGTGCATAGCCAATAGCAAACTTCTCCATGCTGCTCTCATAAATACCTCGCTCCTTTATGTAAGAGAGTGCCTCTGAATTTTTTGTAAGTAGATATTGGTACCGACTACTTATTTTTTCCATAAAGCCGGAACGAGGTTTGTCATTTTTTTTGTCGCTGTATGAGAGTGAGAAATTATATGAGGAGGCAAGTTTTTCTAAAGCTTCCGGGTAATTTAGTTTTTCATGCTCCATAACAAACTTGATACTATCTCCACCGACACCGCATCCAAAACAGTGATATATCTGCTTAGCAGGGCTAACTACGAATGAGGCTGTTTTTTCGTCATGAAAAGGGCACGGCGCCTTATAATTCGCACCTGCTTTTCTAAGCTCTAGATATGAACCTACTACATCAACAATGTCAAGGCGTGCTTTTAGGGCTTCTATGGAGTCTTGAGTAATCATGTTTGTATTGTACAAAATTGTTGGTTAAAGAGAGTTTGAAAAAAGTTATATGAGATTACTAAAATAGGTCTCGGTATGACCTATTTTAGAAGGAGAAATAAAACTTTAGATATTAATAAATATCTGTACTCGGATGATTCGGTTTATCTATCTGAGTATTTGCATCTTTTGTATCGTAGTGTACGATACTATCAGCTTGGAGGACACCCAACACTAATGTAACTGTTAAAATGAATATTTTCATTTAATTTCCTTTGGTAAGAACGCATTACGCTCTAGTTTTAAATCAGAGGAATTTTATCCGATTTAAAAAATCTACTCCTTGATTTGTGTCAATTTTAGAAAAAAATTGCCTTTTTACCAAATAAAATCTCAAATAAAGCTGTTTATGATATAATTCGATTTCAAATTTTAAAGAAAGTGGGTGATGTGATATGCCAGGTATCGTACTACGCAGTGATGATAATTTTGATGCAGCTTACCGCCGTTTCAAGAAGCAGACTGACCGTAACTTAATAGTTACGGAAGCTCGTGCTCGCCGTTTCCATGAAACGGAAACTGAAAAGCGTAAGAAGTTCTTAATTGCATCTCGTAAGAAAATGCTTAAGCGTCTTTATATGATGAGACGTTACGAATCACGCCTATAAGCTTAAGCCCTTCGGGGCTAAGGTTTACCTTATAACCCTCAAAAAACCTACACTCCGAAACTACATTTTTCCATACATCTCATTATAAAAAGAGAGAGCATGTCTGTCGCTCATGTATGCAATATAATCGGCTATAACTCTATGCTTTTTTCTATATTGGAGTTGTGCGTAATAAAACTTAGGTAGCATCTTGGGCTCTTCATTTAAGCCGCTATATAGTCCTCTTATCGCCTGTTTACCTGCAAACATTTTAATAACAATATCTTTATGTTGGTATAGCTTTGAAAAAAGTAGTTTTTTGAGTTTTTTTATCTCTGACTCAAGCTTCTCATCAAAACCTATTGGAAGTTTTGTTTTGCTATCAAGTGTCGCGCAGAGTATCTTAGAGTTATCAACTCTATCTTTTGAGTACTCTATAAGCGAGTAAACCAGATGATTAATGAGGTGCGAAACAAAACGGTATCTAAACATCTCATCCTCTTGCTCTTGGACGCCTTCACTCTTTACTTTCTCCAAGATCATCTTTATCAGCTCACTCTCTTGTAAATCATCAAAACTTATCAACCCTGAGTTGACGCCATCGTCTATATCATGGGTTATATAAGCAATTTCATCTGCGCGGTCAACAACCATGGCTTCGATACTTGGATGAGTCTTGAGATTAAACTGCTTATCTATTGCGGGAGGCAAAAAGCTTTTTTTATATGGATATGAGTGTTTTAAAATTCCCTCTAATGTTGCAAACGTTAGGTTTAGCCCATTAAATTCACTATATCGCTTCTCTAGCGAAGAGACAACTCTAAAGCTCTGAAAATTATGATCAAATCCATTTTTAAAACCATCACGTCTTAAACACTCATCGAGCGTATCTCCGCCTATATGGCCAAAAGGAGTGTGCCCCAAGTCATGTGAAAGCGCTATTGCTTCAGATAGTGATTCATTTAAGCCGAGATGCGAAGTGATTGAACGGGCGATTTGAGAGACCTCAATAGAGTGAGTAAGTCGTGTGCGAAAAAAATCTCCCTCTTGGTTTAAAAAAACTTGTGTTTTATACTCAAGCTTTCTAAAGCTGCCGGAGTGAATAACCCTATCTTTATCTCTTGCATAAGGGTTTCTAAAATCTTTGTCTATCTTATAAAATCTATAATTTGCTTCCATGTTACTACTACCTTTTATGCTTTTACTACCAGATTTCTTCCTGCTTTTTTTGCCTTATAAAGAGCATTATCGGCTCTTTTCATGACGGCAAACGGATCTCTATCTTTAGAACTTTTCTGTACAACTCCGGCTGAAATATTTATAAATATTCTCTTAGAGCTCTTCTTATTTCTAACGCTAAATGGGCTTTTTGCTATGGCATCTCTTAATATATCGGTATGAGTATAGGACTCATCCGAATCTTTTGACGGAAAAAGAAGTACAAACTCCTCTCCGCCGTATCTATACGCTTTTCCGCCACCGCCGACATTTGCCAATCTTGAGGCAACCATTTTTAAAACTTCATCGCCGGTATCATGCCCGTAAGTATCATTAAACTTCTTGAAGTGATCTATGTCTATCATAGCAAGAGAGTACTTCATACCTAGTTTTGCCATATCCTCTACCAAAGCCCTTCTTCCGGGAAGAGATGTAAGCTCATCATAAAAAGCAAGACGATATGACTCTCGTATGAGTAAAATAAAGATTATCACACCTATTGCCAACATTGAAAGCTCAAGTGCATGCGGTGTTTTTATAAAGTAAAAGCCTGCGTAAAAGGCTATAACTATAACTAAAAAAGAGCCGTTATATAGCAGATATCTATTAAATATCAGTAGCGCGCTTATGATAAAAAGTACAAAAATACCGACTGCAACAGAGATATCTTGTAGCGGATAAAAAGAGAGGGCAAAGAGTTTAATCTTTAGCAGAGCTATTAAATCACTCTGTGGATATGCAACAAGATATGCAACAGAAGCTATTTCAAACAGAAATAGAGAGATCTTTAAAATACCCCATATAGAGAAGAGCCCTCTCTCTCTTAGAGATAAAAAGAGAAGCAGATGCAGTGGATAGAGCACGGAGGCATAAAAAAACAGATCTGTCTTTTTGTTAGCACTAAGATACTCAAATCCTATGCTTATAAGTAGTAGCGGTATAATTATAAAGATAAATCTATTGCGGTTAAAGTGCCAAGAAACCCATAAAATGAGTACGCTTATCGCATAAAAGAGATATGGTACAAGAGTAAATATAAACTCAGGAATCTTGGACTCATAAAGTGCAATAAATACGAATATGAAAAATATAAAAAACGGTATTGATATATTTACGGCTACAGATTTTAGAGAATTCATATATACCTTCTATATCAAACTTGCAATAGCGAAAAAAATTTACGCTTTTTTCAAAAACTCTGTTTTTAGATAAATTTTAGTTCCATTTACTCGCCCCTCTACATGCCCATCAACATTTTGGGGAATTGTGATGTTTTTAACCATAGTGCCTCTTTTTGCAGTAAATCCGGCACCCTTAACTTCTAAATCTTTAATAATTACAACACTGTCTCCTGCGTTTAAAACAACACCGTTAGAGTCCTTTAGAGGTGCATTTTTTGACTCACTCTCTAAGCCGGCATCTGCCCAAGCTTTTATATCATCTTCCATATATATCATATCAACCAGATCTTCTCTGCCAAGACTCTTTAAAAGCCTATATGACATAACGGCAACGGCAGGAGTATCGCTCCACATGCTATCGTTTAAACAGTTGAAGTGAGTCTCATCTATTTTATCGGGGTCTTGTATCTGTTCTTTACATGTTGAACATAGATATATTGACTGCTGGGCACTTCCATCAGAGGGTGCAACCTCTAAAACGCTCATCCCTTCGCTGCCTCCGCAAAGTTCACACACACCGCCGCTTCTTACTTCTAACTCTTTTTCTACGCTCATCTACTCTTTCTCCTATCTTACTTTTTAAACTCTAGTACATCTTCATCGCTAGAAGATTTTGTTTTTGTGTTGTCAAACGCTCTTTGTGCCTCTTCTTCATTATAATTTCTGCACTTTTCTATTATTTGAGGATCAGAGTTTGGTCCTATATTTTCACACATTGCAAAATTAAACTCAAAATATGAGCACCCGCTAAATAAAAAACTGCCTATTAAAATATACTTCCACATCTGCTCAACCTTTTTTAATTATTAAATCTAAATATTTTGACGGTGTTTTTCTCATCATCTCCTGTGCTAGCCATCTTATCTGAAAGAATGCGGCTCCGCTATCTCTTAGTGTAAGATAGTTTTTCAGGCTTCTAAGATTAAACGTAACCACCATATCTACTTTTACGTTATCCGTTATTATATGCTTAAAAGCATCTCCGACATTGCGCTTCTTCTTTCCAGCCTCAAGTGCTTCAAAAAGTGCTTTTGCGTCACCTCTAAACTCATCTAAAAGAGAGAGTGAGCTCTTTGCTACGGCAATTTCATTAAAGTTTTGTACTTTTTTTGATTGATATTTTAGCTTATCGTAAATTGCGCCTATCTCAATTCTATTATACTCCACGTCACATGTAACAAACATATCAAAGCTCAAAACTTTTTCTATAAAAAATTCTCTATCTTCACTCGTCTGTGAAGCAACAAAAGCATTTATAACAGAACTCATGGTGTAACGTGTACTTCTAACGCTTATCGCTTGAATACGGTGACGAGCATGCTCTTGAAGCACGCCTCTGCTCGTTCCTCTAATTAAATAGCTTAAATTTGCATGCTCTAAAATAGAGTGGTGAAAATGTGTCCAAGCCAAATCATTTAAAAGATTCGACTCCTCTATGGCATTTATTTTTTTACAAACAGAATCATCAGGCATATTTGTCTCAATATGTTTGATTGCCTCATTTTCACTATTTGTAAATGAGTCATAGCAAGTTCTAGCAGCTGCTTCAGCCACCCCTATGCCGGTCTCTTGCATCAAGACTACTTCAGGCTTTAAATATTTTATACCGTACATCTCTTCCATAGATTCATCCTACCTTGTGCTGCTCTTATTTTACAATAATAAACTTAGATGTTTACTTTTGAATCCCATCTAAAATCGGAACAAAATCACACCCCTCCAGCTCCTCTTTTTTTATGGAGCTTCCCACTTTTTTAAAACGAGTTATAACCTGTTTTGACCCAACCTGCATAGGAGCTATTAGCACTCCGCCATCACAAAGTTGCTCAAAAAGTTTTGCCGGTATCTCCTTTGCGGTTGCCGAGAAAATAATTCTGTCATAAGGAGCATACTGTGCCCAACCGTTTTGTCCATCGTCATGTCTTGTGTGAATATTGCCGATACCTAGCTTTCTAAAACGGGCTTTTGCCTCCAAAATAAGCGGCTCTATTCTCTCTATGGTAAAAACGCCCCGAAATAGATGCGATAAGACCGCCGCCTGATAACCGCTTCCACAGCCTATCTCTAAAACTCTCTCGGCACCCTTTGGCTCAAGATACTCAGTCATTTTTGCAACCGTCAAAGGAGAGCTTATCCATTGGGCCGAGCCCATAGGCAGAGCATCGAGTTTATATGCATTATGTCTAAAGCCAGCGGGTACAAACTCTTCTCTATTTGTTTTTGCAATTGCGCTCTTAACATTTTGGCTCAAAGAGAACTTTTCATGACACTCCTGTGCTAATTTTGCTGTTTTTGTCGCTGTTATTCTATCCAATGCCTACATCCATGTATCTTCTCATTTTAACTATCTCTTTTTTATCATAAACAAGCTCCAAAGAAGCTCTGTTCTCATTTCTCTCATCTTCGCCATGAGGAGCTATAATCCCGCTCATTTTTGTGCACTCTTCATTTTGTGAATCACTAGCAACTACATAACACTGATTTATAACAGCAAGCGCTCTTGTTATAATTATAAAATGCTCCGTTCTTAAAACTCCCCACCATGAAGGTGCGGCAATAACGTCACACCCCTCAAGTTTTTTCCAAAACTCTTTAAAGCGAAGCTCAAAGCAGATTAAAACACCTATTTTAATGCCATCAACTTCAACAATCTTAATATCTTCACTATTACCTTCGGACATATATTTATGCTCATCACCAAAGCGAAACAGTTTTGCCTTTGCTCTCTCGTAAACAATTTCGCCGTTAAAAAAAATCTTGGTAAAATTAAAAACCTCACCCTCTCTTTTCTCAAGCATCGTTAGTATAATTATTTTCTTATAAGAGGCTTTTTTTAACTTCTCTTGGGCTACATGAGCGAACTCTACGGCTTTATCTAAGTTTTCATAATCAAAACCCGTTAGAGCAACTTCAGGCGCAACGATAAGCGAATTTTCTGAAGCTCTATCTATTAACGCCAAAAGGGTTTGTAAGTTAGCGTTATAATTTTTTGTAGTTTTGAAAAGAAGTGAGCAGAGTTTGTATCCGCTCTTCCTAGAAGTCGTCATCAAAGCTTAAGCTTCCTTTTGAGTAGTTTGCAACTGTTCCTTCAAAAAAGTTTGTTTTTTGGTCATTAAATTTTGAGAAATCATCAACCCACTTTATAGGGTTTGCTACATTATATAGCTTATCAAATCCGACACTTGAGAGTCTGTCATCTGCTAGATATTGAATATACTGCTCTATAATTGCATCCGTAAGTCCTAAAACCTGCCCGCCTGTTATATATTTTCCCCACTCAGACTCAAGTCTAACCGCCTCTTTAAACATCTCAATAACTTCGCTTTTAAGTTGTTGCGTAAAGAGTTCCGGTCTCTCTTTTCTAAGCGAGTTTATAAGATTTTGAAAAAGTACTAAGTGCGTTACCTCATCTCTTTGAATAAAACGTATCATCTGGGCTGAGCCTAGCATCTTTCCACTTCTTGCAAGAGTATATATATACGCAAAGCCACTATAAAAGTAGATTCCTTCAAGGATTTGATTTGCAAAACATGCTTTTACGAAGTTATGCTCGGTAGGATTTTTAGATAACTCCTCATAAACAGCCGCTATAGCATCATTCTTACTCTTTAGCATCATATCACGTCGCCAGAGGTCATAAATCTCTTTGGAGTTTGCAGAGATACTATCAACCATAACCGCATAACTTTGTGAATGAAGTGCCTCCTCGTAAGCTTGACGAACTAAAATAAGGTTAATCTCCGGAGATGTTACATAAGGGTTTATGTTGTCCATAATATTGTTTGTTTGAAGAGAGTCCATAAAAATCAGCTGCGAAAGAGCTTTATCGTAAGCTGCTTTTTCAACATCGGTAATCTGCTTATAGTCACTCACATCACGCGTCATGTCAACCTCTTTTGGAAACCAAGTGTTGTTTAACATCATCTCCCAAAGATTATATGCCCATTGATACTTTATATCGTTAAGCTCAAATATTCCGGTTGGATTACCGCCAAATATTCTTCTGTCGTTTACACTTTCATTTGATTCAGGATTATATATCTTTTTTCTATTCATCTCTTCTCCTAAAAATTCAATAAGGGATTATATCTTTATGAAGGTTTCGATTTCATAAATTTTAAAATAGTTTGATTAAATTTTATTTCAATGCCTTATATTATGAACTCTTCAATTAGCTTATATATTAAAATTGCTCAAGAATAAAAATTAAATTTTTCGATATAATGGCGTAAAAAAGAGAAAAGATGGGCTTTTTTAATAAATCTAGTATATCAAAAGATGAGTATAAAAAATTGCAAGAGGAAGTTATCTTCCTTCGCAATAGCAATAGTGAACATATAGAAAAGATAGCAGAGCTTGAGAGTGAACTCTCGATGTTATCAGCCGCACCCAAGGAGGTTCTTGCGGATACTCTAATGAAATCACAAAATGAACACTTAAGAGCAAATATTGTAGATATTCAAAACAATATGGCTGAGTCTGTCAGTGCGTCTAAGAGCAGCTTAATCAAAACAGATGAACTTGTTGCAAGCATAGAGCGAATTGCAAATCATATATCAGATACCGTAACAAACCTTGATCATTTAAATGAGCTATCAGAGAACTCTGCGTCAACTGTTGGTGGACTTGCAGAAAGAACAAACGACATTACTACTATTTTATCACTGATAAAAGATATAAGCGATCAAACAAACCTCTTGGCTTTAAATGCAGCTATTGAAGCTGCGCGTGCCGGTGAACATGGTCGCGGTTTTGCGGTTGTTGCTGATGAAGTACGAAAACTAGCCGATAGAACAGACAAGGCTGTAAGCGAAATAAATATCTCACTTCAATCAATGAAACAAGATGTTGATAGCATCTCAGAACAATCAAAAGAGGTACAAGACGGCATAGCCACCTCAAATAATCTAATTATTAAACTAAACGATTGTCTTCAACATGACTCATCTGAAATGAAAAAAGCATTTATCAGTATGGAGTTTACGGCTGATCGTGTCTTTATGTCTTTGGCAAAACTTGATCATATACTTTGGAAGGTAAATACTTACTACTCAGTTGCAACAAAAAAAGAGCAGTTCAAATTTGTTAATCATCATAACTGTCGTTTGGGTAAATGGTACTATGAGGGCGAAGGCAAAGAGAACTTTTCAAAAACTTCTAGTTACGATAAACTGGAAGCTCCTCATGCAGTAGTTCATAACGGTACACATAAAATTTTTGATTTGATGAGTAAAGATAAGATTGATATAGAAGCTATTAAGAGTGCATTTAATGAGATGGAAGAAGGCAGTAATGAAGTGTTTTTTACACTAGATCAGATACTTCACGATAAAGATTAATATCCTATATACAACCTCTAGTCAATAAAAATAGTTTAACTTTTGTACACTTTTATAAAAATAATTTTATAAATTTTCTTCAAACAAAATAACATTATATTAATACAGCAATACTCTATATAATGATATTTACAAATAATATAAGGAGAGGTGTATGAAACTTTTCATATTTTTCATACTTCTAATTACAACAATGAATGCATCTGATTTTAAGCCATGGGCACAAAAGATTGAACAACTTAGTGATGAAGAAAAGAGTATACTGCTACACAAAGGCACGGAGAGACCATTTTCCGGTAAATATACAAATGAAAAATCAAGAGGAGTATACACATGCAAGGTTTGTGATGCCCCGCTTTATGATTCAAGTGATAAATTTGATTCAGGCTCGGGCTGGCCAAGCTTTGATGATGCAATTGAGGGTTCTGTTAAGAGAGTTCCCGATGCTGACGGCAGACGTGTAGAGATAGTTTGCGCCAACTGCGGTGCACATTTGGGTCATGTTTTTGAGGGTGAAGGTTTTACTTCCAAAAACACGAGACACTGCGTCAATTCACTATCATTAAATCTCAAAAAAAAGCCTGATACTAAAGATAAAAACCTCTCTTATGCCTACTTCGCAGGCGGCTGCTTTTGGGGTGTGGAGTATTATTTAGAGAAACTTGACGGCGTAAAAGAGGTAATTTCAGGATTTATGGGCGGACATGTAAAAAATCCAAGCTATTATGAAGTTGTCCGCTCAAATACCGGACACCTTGAAGCCGTTGAAGTGATTTATGATAGCAATAAGATATCTTATGAGGAGATAGCAAAGACTTTTTTTGAGATTCATGACCCAACTCAGACAAACGGGCAGGGTCCCGATATAGGAGAACAGTATCTCTCGGCAGTTTTTGTAAATAACCAAGAGGAGAGAGAGACTATCTTGAAGCTAATAACAAAGCTTGAAGCAAACGGCTACAAGGTTGCTACTAAAATAGTTGATAAATCTGAATTTTATGCAGCAGACGAGTCTCACCAAAACTATTATGAGAAGAAGGGAAGCAAGCCCTATTGTCACGGATATGTAAAGAGATTTTAATCTTTACTCACCGCGGGATTTGACAAAATCCCGCGTGGATTTATCTACAGACTCAACAACACCATCTTTAAAACTTGATACCGCATTTCCGCCCTCATGTGAATATATAATATAAACACCTACTGCCAAAACCAAAAACATCAACTTAAAGTTATTGCCGCGATAAAGAGTAACCGCTAACAAAGCAACTACGATTAAAGATACTATATACATGACTCAAATCCTTTAAATGGACATTAATTTATTAAAATTACTTACGAGAGTCTCTTTTTCTTTCTGATTCAGTTAAGAGTTTTTTACGAATACGAATACTCTTAGGTGTTACTTCAAGAAGCTCATCATCTTCAATCCACTCTAGTGCACGCTCTAGTGACATAATGCGTGGCGGAACAAGTTTTATAGCTTCATCGGCTCCGCTTGATCTAACATTTGATTGCGCTTTTCCTTTAATAGGATTTACTACTAAATCATTTGAACGTGAATGTTCGCCAACAATCATACCCTCATACACTTTAGTTTGTGGACCGATAAAAAGAACACCGCGATCTTGAATATTAAATAGTGAATAAGAGAGTGTTTCACCGTTTTCCATACTAATAAGTGCACCGTAGCTTCTTGATTCAACCGTACCGGTATATGGACGAAACTCTAAGAAAGAGTGATTCATTACACCCTCTCCCTTAGTATCTGTTAAAAATTGACCTCTAAAACCTATAAGTGCACGGGCTGGAATTTCAAACTCAATTCTTTGAAAACCAGAGCCCATTGGGAGCATTGATTTCATCTCAGCCTTTCTCTTACCAAGACGCTCAATAACACTACCGCTTAACTCTTCAGGAACATCTATAACTAGATGCTCAAATGGTTCACACTTAACGCCCTCAATCTCTTTTACGATAACTTCTGGACGAGAAACACCAAACTCGAAATTTTCACGACGCATATTCTCAGCCAAAACAGTAATTTGAAGCTCCCCGCGACCAGAGACTTTAAATTTACCCTCACCGATAACTTCAAGTTTCATTGCAACATTTGTAGTCATTTCAGCTTCAAGACGATCTTTGAGTTTGTTTGATGTAACATGTTTACCCTCTTGACCTGCAAGTGGAGAATCATTTACGGAAAATACAACTGTTAGTGTTGGCTCTTCGATATGCATTGGATCAAGCGGTACAGGGTTTATAGGATCACAAATAGTATCTCCTACATCAATAGTCTCCATACCCGCCATTGCAACGATATCGCCGGCCTCGGCCTCATCAATCTCCATACGATTAAGACCATAAAAACCTATAAGTTTAGAAATTTTACCCTTTACTAACTCACCGTCAGCCTTAGCTAACATTATATTATCGCCTTTTCTAATAGTACCGTTAAATATTCTTGAGATTCCAATCTTACCAACATAGTTATCATAATCAAGTGTAAATACTTGTGCTTGAGCATGATTATCTTTGTCACCTTCAGGCTCGGGAATATGTTCTAAGATTGCTTCAAAAATACACTCAAAATTTCCATCAGAATCATCCATATCTGTTTTTGCTATACCGTCACGAGCAGCAGCATAAATAATAGGAAAATCTAGCTGATCTTCAGTAGCGTCCATATCTGCAAACAGATCAAACATCTCATCAACAACTCTCTCTGGATCAGCCGATGCTTTATCAATCTTGTTTATAACAACGATAGGTTTTTTACCCATCGCTAACATCTTCTTAACAACAAATTTAGTTTGAGGCATAACGCCCTCATAAGCATCAACAAGAACTAAAACACCATCAACCATTTTAAGTACACGCTCAACTTCTCCACCAAAATCGGCGTGACCGGGAGTATCTATAATGTTGATTTTATAATCTTTATATCGAATTGCTGTATTTTTTGATAGAATCGTGATGCCACGCTCTCTTTCCAAATCGTTGCTATCCATAGCTCTCTCATCATGATGCTCATGAGCTCCATATGTTCCAGACTGCTCTAATAATCCGTCAACTAATGTAGTTTTACCATGATCGACATGGGCTATAACTGCAATATTTCTAATCTTTTGCACAAGGCTTCCTTCTTTGATTTCTTAAAAATTTATGAAACCAAGATAAAAATTTTTGCGATTGTACCTAAAATAATGTTATATAAACGTAAAAGTAGTGTTATAATATCTTTAAAATGCACTTAAATGGACAATTTTTAGGATTTGTATGATTAATTATCCAGATAAATTAAACATTATATTTAAAAAACTAAGTGATAACGGTATAAAACCTATAATTGTAGGTGGTTTTATTAGGGATTCTTTAGTTGGTATTGAGTCTAAAGATATTGATATTGAAGTTTACGGAATTTCATCTTTTTTAGAGTTGCAAACTATATTAAAAGAGTTTGGCAATGTCAATATTGTTGGAAAAAGCTTTGGTGTTTGTAAGTTATACTTTGAGGATTATGATTTAGACTTCTCATTTCCAAGAGTTGATAATAAGGTAAAAGCCGGGCACCGTGGATTTGATATAACTATAGATACAACCCTTGATTTTAAAGCAGCCTCATCAAGAAGAGATTTTACGATGAACTCTATAGGTTATGATATTATAGAGAGAAAAATATTAGATCCTTTTGATGGACTAAATGACTTTAAAAACAGAATATTAAGAGCTGTCGATTTGCAAAGTTTTGGGCAGGACCCTCTTAGAGTTTTAAGAGCGGTTGGGTTTGCCACAAGATTTGAGCTTAAAATAGAAAAGGCTCTTTTTTCTACATGTAGAGATATGGTTTTAAAGGGTATGTTAGAAGAACTTCCAAAAGAGAGAATATTTGAGGAGATTAAAAAACTTCTTCTATACGCAAAAAAGCCATCTCGCGGATTTGAGCTTTTAAAAGAGTTTAAAAGCAGTATATATAGCAAAAATTTATATGTTATAGATGAAATAGCAAAACAACTAACAACTAACACTCAAACAAACCTTGTTTTGATGTTATCGGGTCTGTGTTATGATTTTACACAAAATCAGACTCAAAATTTTATAAAAATGTTAACTAATGAAAAAGAGCTCCTAAAGAGGTCTGCTTTGTTAGTTGATAAACATAACGAGATAGATAAAATAGAGAGTGAAGGATTGAGCAATTACCGACTCTACAAGCTTGCTACTGAAGTAAACATAGGTGAACTTATTATTTTAAAAAGTGCCATATATCTTACAAAAAATAGTACAAAAGCTCTTAAGTCTCTTAAAGAGATAAAAAAAAGAGCAAAAGAGTTAAATATACTGGGTAAACAACTCCCTGCTATTTTAATGGGAAGAGATCTTTTAGAGTTTGGACTTAAACCCTCACCTCTATTTTCTGAGATTTTAAATAACGCCTACGAAGCGCAAATGCGTGAAGAATTTAACGACCACTCTAGTGCCGTTGTTTGGCTTGAAAATTATCTAAACTCTTGAGCTGTCAATCTCTATAACGGTATGAACATTTCCTCTGGGATTATAGTCAGCCACTATTTTCATATATTTTGGTTTTAGTTTTTGCTCTAAGATATTATATATCTCATTTGCACTATTTTCATGAGAGATGTGTCTATCTCTAAATGAGTTTATGTAGAGTTTTATAGCCTTTAACTCAACTACCCACTCATCTGGTGTATACTCTAAATATATAGTCGCATAATCAGGATATCCGCTTCTAGGACATAGACATGAAAACTCCGGAAGTGTCATCTTTATAAGATAGTCTCTTTTATGCTCATTTGGCCAAATTTCCAAATCTTTCTCTACATCAAACTCATTAATAATTTTTTCACCATACTTCATAATTAACTCCAATTTTTTAATTTTTTTCTAACGGTGCTAAATATCTGCCTTGCAGATAATCAACTTTTAACTCTTTTGCTAAATTATTACTATCTTTATTCTCAATCATTTTTAACCAACTCTTAACACCTTTTTCATGAGCCATAACATTAAAACCTTCTATTATATTTTTATACTCTCTTTCATTATTATCCCTCGTATAATAGGAATCGATTCTAACTATGTCGATATTTAATTCTCGCAGATATAAAAAACTAGTATGTAAAGAGCCTAACCTATCAATAGCTATTATTACTCCAATATCTCTTAACTGTTGTAAAATTGTATTAAATTTATCCAAATTTGGATAATATTCACTCTCATTAATAATTAATATAACTCTATTTTTTATAGACTCATTTTTTGCAAAAATCTCTTTTATTTTTGATAAAAAAGTAAAGTTTCTAATTGATGTAGTTGAAATTTGTACGGCAAATTTATCCTCTTTAGATTTACTGCACATCTTAACTATTTCTTCTAAAACTATTAAGTCATAATCAACCATTAATCTCAATTTATCTAAAATTTTCATATAATTTTTCTGATGAAGCAATCTGCCATCTTCTCTACCTAATTTAATAAAACACTCTTTAAAAACTTTTAACTCATTTTCAAAAACAGCTTGCGTGAAAATTACTAAATTTCTTCTTTTAATGGCATTTATAACACTATACTCAAGTTCATTTGGATTTATATTTTCATCACTACTATCTGCTATTAATTTATGATTTTTATTTTTACTTTGTAGTTCAAAAAGATTTTCTATAAGATAATCAATATCTTTTGAAAATAGTGTATCATTTATAGCACCGGAAATTTGCACTTCTATATCACTAACCTTAAAATCTTCACTCTTTAGATGCATCAACTCAATTGCTGTTTTATATTGACTCTTATCTCCATTGAGTCCAATTACAAAATCTCCACCTTTAATACGCCCTATTGGAAAATTATATATATCTTTTGATTTTAAATAGTTGGCTATCCATGATATTGTTTCACAAAGTACTTTATCACCGTTTTTTATGCCATAGCGGCTGTTTATTTCATATAAATTATCAACACTTATGAGTAGAAGTGTGTACTCTTTAGACGCTTTTATCTCTTTTTTTAAATAATCATATATATACTCTCTTGTAAAAACTTTTGATACATTATCAGTTATTTTTGTATCAAAACCTTTATAGATAAGATAAAAAATAAAGTATATACTAAAGACTAAAATCAGTATCGATTCAATATAAAATGAGGTGCTTAAAGTCTCTTGACTTGTAGTAAATGTGTGAAAAATAAGAGCAACGACAAGAGCAAAAATCGGAAGCACCATTCTAAGTGCTAACCTAAAACGGTACTCTCTCTCTTTAATCTCTGGAAGTAGCATCTGTTATCAAGATATTAAACATCTAAATGTTTAACATCTTTTGCATGTGTTTGAATATAGTTACGGCGAGGTTCAACTTCATCACCCATAAATAGAGTAAATGTATCGCTTGCTAGCTCTGCATCTTCAATTGTAACTTGGAGTAAAATTCTATTTTCAGGTGTCATTGTCGTCTCCCAAAGCTGATTTGGATTCATCTCTCCAAGACCTTTATAACGTTGTATATATGCACCTTTTTTAGCATATTCTATAATATCGTTTAGTACTTTTAAAATATCTTCTTTACAATCCAAATTCCAATCTTTTATCTTTTCATATACATAACTTGCTTCACAAAAGTGCGGTGCAGCAAAAAGATCATCATTTATTAGTAGTTCTTCCATTCCACCTTTTGTCTGAACAAAAATATGAATTGAATCCTCAGTAACTGTTTTTGTAAGAATATTATTTCCATTCTCAACTAAAAATTCTTCAACTTTTTTATACATACTTGCTGTATCAAGACCTATCAAGTCAGGATTTTCTATAAAATGACGTATTAAATCTACTAAAGCATATCTTCTCTTTAGAGCTTCAAGTGAACCTCTGTAGTGATCAACCATTTTAAAGTATGATACTAAATCATTATGTCCAATATCTTGCATATCTAATGACTCTACACCATTATCTATAAGAAAGTCATTCATTTGACGATCATCTTTGAAATATATCTCTTTTTTACCTTTTTTATAACGATAAAGCGGTGGTTGTGCTAAGTAGAGATAACCGTTTTCAATAACACTTCTAAAGTGACGGAAGAAAAATGTTAAAAGCAGAGTCTGAATGTGTGAACCATCAACGTCTGCATCGGTCATAATAATAATTTTATGATAACGAAGTTTATCTTCGTTATACTCATCACCAATACCACAACCCATTGCGGTAATCATATTTGTAATCTCTTCAGATTTTAAAATTTTATCTAGTCTTGCTTTTTCAACATTTAAAATCTTACCTTTAAGTGGTAAGATTGCTTGATAAACTCTATCACGACCCATTTTAGCCGAGCCGCCTGCAGAGTCTCCCTCCACCAGATAAAGTTCACATATAGATGCATCTTTACTTTGACAATCGGCAAGTTTACCGGGAAGTGTTCCAACACTCATAGAATCTTTTCTACGAGTAAGTTCACGAGCTTTTTTAGCAGCTTCACGTCCACGTGCAGCCATTAGTGATTTTGAAACTATTGCTTTTGCTTCTATTGGATTCTCTTCAAAATATTTACTTAATATCTCATAAGTAGATTTTTGAATTAACGGTCTTACATAGGTATTTCCAAGTTTACCTTTTGTCTGTCCCTCAAATTGTGGTTCAGGAACACGAGCTGATATAATAGCAATTAAACCTTCACCGGTATCATCACCGCTAATTTTTATATCTTTCTCTTTTGCTGCACCGTTTTGAGAGTTATATGTTGATATAACACGGGTCAAAGCTGCACGAAAACCTGCTTCATGAGTACCGCCGTTTGGAGTACGTATATTATTGACAAAAGATGCTACTTTCTCTTCATAAGAGTCATTATACATCAGTGCAATATCAAACTCTATATCTTCTATTTTACCGGAGAAGGAGTATGCTTGAGCTATTATAGTTTTTTTGTTTAAGTCTTGAACATACTGCTCTATACCACCTTCAAAATGGTAAGTTTGTGAAACATTAGTTCTCTCATCATTAAAAATTATTGTTATAAATGGATTTAAATATGCTAACTCTTTAAATCTTCTAGCTAAATACTCATACTCAAAAGATACAACTTCCGTAAAAATACTAGGATCTGGTGCAAACTCTATTGTAGTTCCGGTTTTGCGAGTTTTTCCTGTAACTGAAAGTAACTCTTGAGGTATACCTTTTTTAAAATTTTGCTCATAGATTTTTCCATCTCTATTAATAGTCATCTTTAACTCTGAAGAGAGAGCGTTTACAACAGATACACCAACACCATGCAGACCACCGGAAACTTTATAAGTATCCTTATCAAATTTACCTCCGGCATGAAGTACAGTTAATACAACAGTTGCAGCACTTATTCCTTCAGTTGGATGGATATCAGTAGGAATACCGCGTCCATTATCAGATACTCTACATGTACCGTTTTTTGTAAGAGTTATGTTGATTGTATCGCAGTGACCTGCCATAGCCTCATCAATTGAGTTATCAATAACCTCATAAACTAAATGATGTAAACCTCTATGACTAGTATCACCAATATACATACCAGGTCGTTTACGAACTGCTTCTAATCCTTTTAGGATTTTAATATTACTAGCGCCGTAATTTTCCATTTAATACTCCATTATAACTTTGTTACATAATTAGGGATATTCTATCTAATTTATTCTAAAAATAAGTTTTATAAGCTTATAAGCGCGGATTTTAATCTTTTAGAGGATAGTTGATATATTTCATTTATAATTAAAAATTATTATAAATGAAATATTTCTTATATAACAATAGGCATGACAACTGTTTTAAAGTTACCTTCACTTAATACAAAAGGTAGATTGCCTTCATTTAAACCGATATCAAATTCTGAACTATTTATGCTATTTAAAAAGTCTAAGAGATATCTGCTGTTAATTGCAATGACAAAAGGTGATGAGAAGCCTGTTTCATGGCTTATTTCTGTCTTAGCTTCAATATTATCATCACTAAGTGATTCAAATGTTATAGTGTTATCTAAAAAAGTTATCTTTACATCACTAGAGATAGTAGTAATCTGTTTGATAGATTCTATCATGATGGCTTTTGGAAGAGTTAATGTTTTTGAGATCTCTTTTGGGATAATTCTTGAATATTCCGGAAATTTTCCATTGATAAGTTTTGTAAAAAAAGTATACTGCTCAGAGTGTATTATTAAATTAGTCTCATCGTAGTAGAGTTCAATATTATCAAAAAATAGTTTTTGAATCTCTATTATCGCTTTTTTTGGAATAATTATAGATAGTTGATCGCTGTTTTTATTCTCTATGTTAACTACTGCTAATCTTCTCGTATCTGTTGATGCAAAATTAATACTATCTTCTTTTATATCAATAAGAGCACCGTTTAATTCAAATTTAGGATTATTTATATCTATAGAAGGAGTTATCTTTTTAAGAGACTCTATAAGAGAGTGTGAATTTATCATTATACGAGGTTTTTGTTCATAGGCAGGAAATGAAGGAAATTCACTATAAGAAAATGTTGGTAATTTAAAATTAGAGTGTGATTGAGAGATATAAAGAGTATCATTTTTTACTTCTAGATTAATATCTCCATCTTTTAAAATTCTGACAATATCTAAGAGTTTTTTACCATTAGCCGTAACTGTTCCGTTACCGATAATGTTTACTTTATCAGTTGAGACTAAAAGACCTATCTCATAATCTGTAGCTTTAATGCTTAATTTTGAATTTGAAACATCTATTAAAAGGTGGGATGTTATTTGTGAAGTATCTTTTTTTTCTAAAAAAGGTTGAGTATGAACCAAGATATTTTCAATAATAGATTTTTGTATTGTTATCTTCATCTGAATTCCTATTTATTTTATAAAATTATAGTATTAGTAGTAGGAGGGGGTGATAATGTGAATATCCCCAATTAACTCCTATCTTAAGAGCTCTTTAGATGTTTAAAACCGATAGTGTTTCTTTCACATCTGTTCACTTAAGTAATTATATCTTTTTTTTAAGAAGAAGATGTAATTTTGTTTGTTAATTCCTCAATTTTGACTTTAAAGTCTTCATCATTTTGGATTAATTCATTTATTTTTTTAAGTGTATGACTTATAGCCGTATGATCTTTCATGCCAAAGTATTGAGCGAGTTGAGGCATGGTATTGTGTGTTAAATCACGACATAGATAAATAGCAATTCTTCTTGCATAAACTAAGTTTTTACTTCTACTTTTTGAGCGAATTTCACTTGGTTTTATATTTAAATCTTTTGCAACGCTTTGAGTAATAATATCTAGAGTTAGATTAGCACGGTTTTCTTGAAGCTGATCTTTTAAAACACTTTTTGTAAATTGTAAATCAATATCTACATGCATAAGTTGTGAGTAGGCATGTAGTTTTGATAAAATACCCTCTATTTCACGAACATTGCTCTCAATAACAGTTGCAATATAATTGATAATATCTTTAGAAAGAACAACTCTATTTATTTTACACTTATTCTCTATAATGGCTATTTTAGTCTCAAGTTCAGGTGGTTGAATATCAGCAACGAGACCATGTTCAAAACGGCTTTGAAGTCTTTTTTCTAATCCTGCTATCTTTTTAGGGTGTTTATCTGCCGTTAATATTATCTGTTTACCGACACCTTTAAGAGCTTCAAAGGTGTGAAAAAATTCCTCTTGAATCCCCTCTTTATTGCTTAAAAACTGGATATCATCAATAAGGAGAACATCACATTTACGGTACTTCTCTTGAAATCTCTCCATAGTTTTATTTCTTACATGACGTATAAAGTCATTTAAAAATTGTTCAACTGTGGTATATATAACAATTTTTCCCTGATTTTGAAAAATATTTCCTGCTGCTTGCATAAGGTGAGTTTTTCCAAGTCCGACTCCACCGTGAATAAAGAGAGGATTATAAAGAATTCCTGCTTTTTCACTAACACTCTTAACTGCAGCATACGCAAACTGGTTAGAACCTCCAACCATAAAATTTTCAAAAGTGTGTGATGGATTTAATAGTGATAGTTGATGTTTTTGCTCTTTTTTTTGTTCTGCTTTTTTAGATTCAATCTGATTTTTTAGTAAAATTTTAACATCTACTTTAGATGAGTAGTGTACTTCAAATAGGTGTTTTATTTTTGCGCTGTATCTGTTTTTTATCCAGTTTAAAACCAGAGAGTTAGGGGCATAAAAAATGGCAGCTGCATTTGTTGATTTTTTCATATCGTAAATTAGATGTTTTATATATCGGTTATACTCAATCTCCGGTATTTCATCTTTTAACAGAAGTAAAATTTTTTGACCTATATTCACAACTCTTCCTCTAAATGTATAATATTTGTGAATAATAGCAACAGTTGCCATAAATAGAGTTAAAATCATGTGAATAACAGATTTGTGAACTATGTGAATAAGAAATATATGAGTAGATTAAAATTGTTAATATATAATGTGTAAATATTAAAGCAATAGGGTGAAGATGACAATTTTAGGAATAGACCCAGGTACTAGAAAAATGGGTTATGCTCTTGTATCTTTAGATAAAGGTAAAATCTCATTAATTGAAGCAGGGCTTATTAAAATAAAAGCCGAAGAGTTGCAGTTTCAGATTCCACAAATGGTTGAAGCTTTTGAAAATATATTTAAAAATCATAAAATAGATGAAGTTGCAATCGAAGATATTTTTTATGCCCATAATCCTAAAACGACTATAAAATTAGCGCAGTTTCGAGGGGCAATTATGCTTATGCTTCTACAACAGTTTGGACAATTTAACGAATATACGGCACTTCAAGTTAAAAAAGCACTTACCGGAAACGGTAAAGCTACGAAAGAGCAAGTCGCTTTTATGGCAAAGAGACTTTTAAATGTAAAAAAAGAGATAAAACCGCTTGATATAACAGATGCTATTGCCGTTGCAATAACACACTCACAAAGAGTTAAATTTAAACTTTAACAAAATTTCTCTTGTTATATATCAAAGAGTAAAAATTTTAAAGCAGTATAATTTTGTTATTAAATTATTAAGGAAAATTATGAATACATTTACAAATTTACCCGAGGGTCATCCGGCAAGAGTCTATTTAGAAGAAAATATGTTAATGAGAGGACTCATCTCAAGTATTAATAGTATAGATATAGTAGAAAATTTTGAAGAGTTCCAAGAGAAATTTAAAAAACTTTGTCTTGTTGAGAAACATTTTGCAAGAAAAGAGAATCAGCTTTTTCCATATTTGGAAAAGTACGGTTGGACAAGCCCAAGTCAAAATATGTGGGCATTTCATGATGATATAAGAGCGGAGATAAAAACTGCAAGAGCTCTAGTAGAAGAGAAAAATATGCCTGCACTGATGCAGCAGTTGCAGGTAGTTTTTGGAAATTTAGAACATATCATGCAGGTTGAAGAGGGAAGACTTCTGCCAAATGCTTTAAATATGCTTGATGAAGATGATTGGAAAGAGATGAGAGCGGGGGATGAAGAGATTGGCTGGATGTTTGATGAAGCACCTATTGCCTATCCTCCACATGTAGAAGGCGAATATATTCACCCTTCACAAGATAAACAAAAACGTAAACTACCTTTTTCACTTGAAAACAGAATCAAGCTAGATGAAGGTTACATGTTACCTGAGCAGATAAACTGGCTTTTAAAATTTATGCCTGTTGATATAACATATGTAGATGAGAATGATGTTGTTATATTTTATAACCGCGGGGATGATAGAGTATTTCCAAGAAGTGCAGGGATTATAGGTCGTGAGGTAAAATTCTGCCATCCTCCCAAGAGTGTTGATCAAGTTTTGATGATTTTACGAGAGTTTAAAGCCGGTCGTAGAGATGAGGCTGAGTTTTGGATAACATTTAAAGGTAAATTTGTACATATTCGTTATTTTGCTATTAGGGATGATGAAGGCAACTATAAAGGTGTTATAGAAGTCTCCCAAGATGTTACTCATATCAGGGGGTTAGAGGGTCAGCAAAGACTCTTGGATTGGGAATAGAGTATAATTTTTAAAAAAAGGAAAATTGATGTCAAAATTTGAAAATGTTACAGTTATAAAAAAAGCAAATATTTATGATAATGGAAAAGTTACAAGCAGAACAGTTGAGTTTGCAGATGGTACAAGAAAAACTCTTGGAATCATGATGCCGGGTAAATATACTTTTAACACTGTAGAGGCTGAAATTATGGAGATGATGGTTGGAGAGTTAGATATTAGACTTCCGGGTGAAGATTGGAAAACACTAAAGACACCTGAGAGCTTCAATGTTCCTGCAAACTCATCATTTGATTTAAAAATCAGAACTGTTACTGACTACTGTTGTTCGTATATAAAAAATTAGCATATATTTTATATGCTTTTTTAGTTCTATTTGTTATCCAGCCAAATTTACTGTTTGGTGTAGATGAAAATTCAGATTTTGATTTGAATTTTCAAAAAGCCGATGTCCAAGGTACTTTTGTTCTTTATGATGTTGAGCAGAATAAGTTTGAGATATATAATAATGCCAGGTCGATAAAAAGATACAGTCCCGCATCTACTTTCAAGATTACAAACTCACTAATTGGTTTGGCTACAGGTACTCTAAAGGATGTAGAAGAGCTTGTACCTTATATCGGTCCAGATAACCCGTTTATTCCAGAGTGGAAGCGTGATATGGGCTTAAGAGAGGCAATTAAACTCTTCAATGTACCAATTTATCAAGAGTTAGCACGACGAATCGGCTTAAAACAAATGAAACAGCATATAGTTTTACTTAATTATGGAAATGAAAATATAGGGGAACATATTGATCGTTTTTGGTTGGATGGCACACTTCAAATCAGTGCTCTTGAACAAGTCCTATTTTTAACAAAACTAGCGCAAAAAATATTGCCATATTCAGATAAAACTCAACAAAGTATACATGATATTCTTCTTCTTGAGCAGAAAAAAGATTTAAGGCTTTACGGTAAAACAGGTTGGCAAAATGCACCAAATGAGGGCATTGGATGGTTTGTGGGGTGGTTGGAAAAATCTAATAAATTATATATTTTTGCATTAAATATTGATATTAAGAGTAGTTTAGACGCTAAAAAGCGTGTGGAGTTAAGCAGAGCATGTTTGGTTTCTGCAGGTTTACTTTTAAATTAGCCATCATGTTTTATTGAGTTATCCAGAGTCTTAATACTCTGGAGTTCTCTCTTTAGGACCTCTGTATAGCTGTCTAGGTCTTGCGATTTTTACCGTTTCTTGCTGGTTTAATTCGCTCCATTGTGCAATCCATCCCGGCGTTCTTCCTATAACAAAGATAACAGCAAACATCTCTTTTGGAATTTTGAGTGCTTGAAGAATTAAGCCTGAATAAAAGTCTATATTCGGATAGAGGTTGCGGCTTATAAAATAGTCGTCACTTAGTGCTATCTGCTCTATTTTATTTGCAACTTCAACAAGTTCACTGCTTATACCAAGCTCACTCATAAGTTCGTTACGAATATTTTTAAGGATTGTGGCGCGCGGGTCAAAGTTTTTATAGACACGGTGTCCAAATCCCATTAGCCTAAACGGGTCATTTTTATCTTTTGCGCGTGCTATAAACTCATCTACCTTATCAACACTTCCAATCATCTCTAACTGGCGAATAACGCTCTCGTTTGCTCCGCCATGACTTCTTCCCCAAAGAGCGCCTATTCCTGCGCTAATAGCGGCATAGGGGTGAGCATTTGTAGAGGCTAGATTTCTAACGGCAGTAGTTGAAGCGTTTTGTTCATGGTCAGCATGGAGAGTAAAGATAGTATCAAGAGCTTTTATCTCAATAGGCTTGAGTTCTATATAATCATGAGGATAAGATCTTAACATATATAGGAAATTTTCGGTAAAACCTCTCTCTATATCGGGATAAATTATAGGTAATCCGTTTGAGTATCTATATGAGAAGGCTGCTAAAGTAGGAATTTTTGCGACTATTCTATTTGCCATTTCGCTGTACTCTTCTTCACCTTTTACATTTAAGTGACCAAAATAAAATGTAGAAAGAGCAGAGACTCCTGCAGAGAGGATAGCCATAGGGTGTGCGTCATCAGGAAAAGAGTCAAAGAGTTTTTTTATTCCTTCATGTACAAATGAGCGTTTTTTCATCTCTAGTGCAAAGTTATTTAACTCAAGTTCGCTAGGAAGCTCACCATTTATAAGAAGATAAGCAGTATCTAAAAAAGTTTTCTCTTTTGCAAGATATGCTATATCATAGCCCCTGTACATAAGTTTTCCCTCTTCGCCGTCAATATAAGTTATGTCGGATTTACATGAGGCTGTAGAGGTGTACCCCTCATCATAGGTAAACATCTTAGTCTCTTTATAGAGAGTTGAGATGTCGATTACCGATGGACCTACTGTAGCGTCTAATATAGGAAATTCATAACTTTTACCGTTGCGATTGTCTGTTAGTGTTACTGTATCTTTACTCATAATATCCCCCTTTTTTCTCTTTGACAATTATACTATATAAATTGTGCAACCATTTTATTTAAAGAGGCTTCATCTAAAGCACCGGAGACTCTATGAACTTCTTTGCCATCTTTAAATACCACTAAAGTCGGAATACTTCTGATTCCAAATCTAGCTCCTAGAGCTTGTTCATTTTCAGTATTTACTTTTGTGAAGAGTGCCTTTAGAGGGAAACTTTCTGCGCTTTTTTGAAAAGTTGGAGCCATCATCTTACATGGACCGCACCACGGCGCCCAAAAATCTACTATAACTGCAATATCGCTATTGACTACTACCTCATCAAAATCAGCGTTTGTCAACTCAATAGGCTTAGTATCTAGAAGTGAACCTTTGCACTTTCCGCAGTTTGCTTTTTTGTACGACTCTTTTTGTGGTACATTGTTTACACTTTTACAGTGTGGACATATAACTCTCATGATTGACTCCTTTTGTTATAAGACAATAGCATATATGCCGCCTCTTTTATAGATAAAAAATCTTTTTTTCTCTTGTGTTGCAGTTGCTTTTATAAACTCATCTAGAGTATTTATTTCACTATTTTCAATTTGAATAATAATATCGCCGCTTCTTACTCCCAAGCTAAAAGCTTCGCTATTTTGATCTACTTCCGTGACAAGAACACCGTTAATTGTAATGTTAAAACGCTGTTTATGTGTTGAGTCTACTTGAACAAGCTTCATTCCTTTATATTTAAACTCGCCGCTTACTATTTTATTATCTAGAGTAGAGAGAGCTACATTTACAATATCTATTTTTTTCTCTCTTAAGAACTTTATATTAACTACTCTTCCTGGAGCGTAAGAACCTATTGTATTTTTAAGTTCACTTGCACTCTCAATTTTTTTACCGTTTACAGAGATGATTAAATCGCCTCTCTTTAATCCCGCTTCTGCTGCAGGAGAGTTCTCTTCTACTCCTGTTATAAGTGCACCGTAGTTCTCATCATAAAAGCTACTCATATCTTCACTTACGTCTGCTATGGTAACTCCAAGGTATGCGCGGGTAAATTTACCGCTATCTATCAAGCTTGTTGCTATTGATGTTACCATGTTTGAAGGGATTGCAAAGCCGATACCGACATTTCCGCCCGATTTTGAGATAATAGCCGAGTTTATTCCAATAAGATGTCCGGCAGAGTTTATAAGTGCACCGCCTGAATTACCTGGGTTTATTGAGGCGTCTGTCTGTATAAAATCCTCATACTCTACTATTCCAACACCGCTTCTGCCTGTTGCAGAGACTATTCCTTGTGTTATTGTCTCGCCGACTCCAAAAGGATTTCCAAGAGCAAAAACTATATCGCCTACTTTTACTCTATCTGAGTCATAAAAAGTTACTGCATTTAAGTTTTTTGCATCAATTTTAATGACAGCTAAATCACTCTTCTCATCTTTTCCTATGAGCTTTGCCTCATACTCTTTTTTATCTCCTGCCAAATTAACAATAATCTCATCAGCTCCGTCGATTACATGGTTGTTGGTAACTATATATCCATCTTTTGAGACAATGACGCCTGAGCCTAACGACTTTTGTATTCTCTCTTGGGGGATATCCCCGTAACCTTTGAAAAATTCTCTGAAAAATGGGTCGTTAAAGAATGGGTTTGCACTGTAGAGATTCCCTTTTATCTCCTTTTTTATAGAGATATTTACAATACTTGTTCTTACATTTTCTAAAATGTTGTTGTAGGAGAGTATCTGATTTTGTGTGCTTGGAAAACTTCTTTCCAAATTTTTAGGTGCATATTTAAAATCAACACTATCTTTGGCATAGATAAGTGTAAGTGCTAGAGTAAATAGTATCAAGAGCTTTTTCATGATTAAATTCCTTCAATTTTTTATAATTGATAAAATTTTATAACTAAATTGTTTATGAAGAGCTAACGAAGACTTTAAAATTGACCCTCTAGGTATTTTATGGAGTCGGCTTTTATATAACATACCGAGTCTGTTATGTTAGAGAAACTACTGTAGCTGCCTACCCCAAAACCAAATTGGTTATCTTCAGATATTAGTGTTATACCTTCATCCATATCTAAATGTTGGAGTTTTGAGCTCTTGGGCAGTTGTGCATCACTAATATTGCTAAACTCCATATTAACTGTTATCCAGTCAAATCCTCTTGCGGAATCTTGCGTAGCTAGAGTAATTTTAAGAGCTGTAGGAGAGATAATCTCTATAGATCTAAACTCTGAGTCTATAAAGCTATTAAATCTCTTTAAAAAGCCCTCTATATCTTTTTTAAGCAGGGGTTTCATTTTATTGACAACCTACACACTCCATACTTCTGTCTTCAACGTCACTTGCCATCTCAGGAGACTGAGAACGAAGATAGTAAGTAGATTTTAGACCAAGCCTCCAAGCTAGCATATAAATCTCATTTAGATATTTCCCGCTTGCTTTATCAAGCGTTATAAATATATTTAGACTCTGACCTTGATCTAGCCATTTTTGACGAATTGCGGCTGCTTTGATTAGAATCGTCTGATTTAAGTCATATGCAGGAGTATAGTATGCCCATGTCTCTGGCGAAAGCTCCGGAACTACAATAGGAATAAGTCCAGATAGATTCTCTTCATACCACTTTCGTTTAAAAACCGGCTCTATAGCTTGAGTTGTTCCGGTTAAAATAGAGATGGAGCTAGTAGGTGCTACAGCCATTAAATAACCGTTTCGCATACCCTGTTTTTTAACTTTTGCGCGAAGCTCTTCCCACTCATAAGATGATGCGAAGAGTCCACCGCGATCAACGAGATTTTTAACTTCAGGGTTTGCATGGTCCATTGGCATTATACCTCTGCTCCACTTTGAGCCTTCATATTCTGGGTATGAACCTTTTTCAAGAGAAATATCACTAGATGCAGAGATAGCGTTGAAACTAACAGCTTCCATTATCTCATCTATCTTATCAAAGTGCTCCTGTGATCCCCAAGTTATAGCCTTTTGTGCAAGCATTTGTGCTTCACCCATAACACCAAGACCTATTGCACGGGTTTTCATGTTAGTGCGTTTTACTTTCTCAAGCGGATAGAAGTTAAGATCTATTACATTATCAAGTGCACGAATAGCAATCGGTACAACTCTATCAATATCTTCTTTCGTATTTATACGGGAGAGGTTAACAGAGGCGAGATTACAAACTGCCGTGTCGCCATCTATCTTCTCTTTTTCAACCATGAAGATTTCTCGCCCGTTTATTGAATCAAGAGCGGTAACTTTTTTGGCAGGTTTTATTAATCCGCTGTCAACCTTTATCATCTCCTCTTCTTCATAACTAACGCTATCGCCGTTTTCAAAAATGAATTTTATTTTATAGTGATTAGGATTTGTGTTTTGAAAAATCTCTGTACAGAGATTAGAACTTCTGATTATTCCGGTGTGGCTATTAGGGTTTGCACGATTAGCGTTATCTTTAAAGCATAAAAATGGACTACCGCTTTCAAAATATGATGTTAATATTTTTTTCCAAAGATCTTTAGCTTTTACTCTCTCTTTTATTACGCTCTCGTCGCTTTCAAACTCCTTATATTTTTTGTTAAACTCTTCGCCGTAGAGCGTTGATAGCTCACTACAGTCATAAGGGTCAAAAAGCGTCCATATTTCATCTTCTTGAACTCTCTGCATAAAGAGGTCATTTATCCAAAGTGCAGGAAAAAGGTCATGAGCACGGCGACGCTCCTCGCCTGAGTTTTTCTTTAGATCTAAAAAGTCGTTTACGTCAATATGCCAAGGCTCCATATAAACGGCTATAGCACCTTTTCTAGTTCCTAGCTGATCAACTGCGACTGCTATATCGTTTGTGATTTTTAGAAAAGGAATAGTTCCGCCTGCCGCATTCTTGTGCCCATCTATGAATGAGCCCATTGAGCGAACGTTACTCCAGTCCCAACCTATTCCTCCGCCAAATTTTGAAAGAAGTGCCATCTCTTTATATGAGTCAAAAATTCCTTCTATGTTATCAGGAGTTGAACCGATATAGCATGAGCTAAGTTGGTGTCTAGGTGTTCTTGCATTTGATAGAGTAGGAGTTGCGAGCATAACTTCAAACTTTGAAACCATGTTATAAAACTTTATAGCCCACTCCTCTTTGTTCTCTTCTCTTTGAGCTAAAAACATTGCTATTGCCATAAACATATGTTGAGGAAGCTCTATGGGATTGCCCTTTTTATCTTTTATCAAATATCTGTCGTAAAGTGTTTTTATTCCAAGGTAGTTAAACTGCATATCACGTTCGGGCTTTATATGTTTCTCTAACTCATCAAGGTTATACATCTCTTTTAGACCCAGAAGAATTTTCCCCTCTTTTTCACATCTCTCAAAGTACTCTTTTAGAGATGAGTAGCCTGTATATCCGTTTACTTGATGATATAAATTAAATAAAAATAGCCTTGAAGCGACAAATGTCCAGTTTGGAGCATCTATGTCTATCTTATCAACTGCTGTTTTTATAAGGGTTTGCTGAATCTCTTTTGATGTTATACCATCACGAAATTGAATCTGTGCATCGACTTCTAGTTCACTTTGAGATACATTATCTAAATCTTTAACAGCCGCTGAAGTGTACTTTTGAATCTTAGTTATGTCCAGCGTTTCTGTTCTGCCGTTTCTTTTTATTATAGTTATCATTCACTTTCCTAGATTGTTCATGTAGTTTGATATTCATTTTAAATCTCTATTTGCGCTAAAGGAATATTAGCACAATTATGTCATTTATTTTCTAAAAACTCTCTCAAAAATCTTATCTACATTTTTAGTATAGTAGTCGTAGTTAAAACATTCACGTATAGCTTCTTCATTTAGCGAACTTCTTAACTCCTCATCTGCTAAGAGGTGATTTAGATAAAGAGATTCACCCTTTTCATTTATAGTAGGTTTACCTTGCTGTATCTCTTCCCAAACCTTCATTGCATTTCTTTGAACAATTTTATAAGCATCTTCACGGCTTACACCTTTAAGCGGAAGCTCTAAAAGTACTCTTTGAGAAAAAACAAGTCCACCAGTTAGGTTTAGATTTTTCATCATGTTCTCAGGATAAATAGTTAAGTTGGCTATAACGTTATTCATTCGGTGAAGCATAAAATCACTTGTTATAAAACTATCGGGCAGCCAAAATCTCTCAGTTGAGGAGTGGCTAATATCTCTCTCATGCCAAAGAGCTACATTTTCCATTGCTGGTGTTGCGTAGGCTCTTATCATTCTAGCTAGTCCCGTTATATTTTCTGTTAGTATAGGGTTTCGTTTGTGTGGCATTGCAGATGAGCCTTTCTGCCCTTTAGCAAAATACTCTTCACACTCATACACTTCTGTTCTTTGCCAGTGACGAACTTGAACGGCAAACTTCTCAATAGAGCTTGCCATAAGAGCAAGTGCCGTTGCAAGTCTTGCATAACGGTCGCGTTGTATAACTTGGTTTGATGCAGGTGCAGGCTTAAGCCCTAACTCTTTACATGTATACTCCTCAAGCTCTAGGGGTGCATGTGCAAAGTTGCCCATCGCTCCGCTAACTTGCCCAACGCTTATAACATCAAGTGTTTGTTCAAGATTCTCTAAATGTCTTGCCATCTCATCATACCATACAGCTAACACGAGACCGAATGTTATAGGCTCTCCATGTATTCCGTGGCTTCTTCCTACCATAAGAGTCATCTTATGCTCATGCGCTCTTTTTTTGATAGACTCCATAATCATCTTAACATCTTCTATGATTAACTCTAAAGAGCTTTTAATCTGAAGCGCTACTGCGGTATCAACAGTATCAGAACTTGTCATGCCGTAGTGAAACCATCTACTCTCTTCGCCAAGTGTTTCAGATACGCTGGTAGTAAATGCGATAAGGTCATGACGGGTTACAGCTTCAATCTCATCTATTCTCTTAATATCAAAGCCTGCATTTTTAATGATTTTATCAGCATCTTCTTGTGGAATCTTTCCAAGTTTAGCCCATGCTTTTACAACAGCTTTTTCAACATCAAGCCAAGCCTGATATTTTGCCTGCATTGTCCACTTGGAACTCATCTCTTCTCTTGCGTATCTTTCGATCATATTTATTGCCCTTATGATTATTATCTTATGTTTTTGTGCTAAAATTCGCACAATTAATAGTGCTTTATTTTACAAAGTTTAGACTTACAAAGGATTAAAATTTGCCGTTTGTTTTAAAAAAATTGTTTGTTAAAGAGAAGCAGAGAGCTTTTATTTTTCTTATCAAGGAACTTGGCTATACGCAAAGAGAGGCTCAAAGTTTTATAGCTAGAGGCCGCTTGCGAGTAAACGGCGAAATTGTAAACGTATCCTCTAGAGAGATAGAGGGTGAAGTAGAGTTTATTGCTTTTGAACCGCTCACAAAAGGTTTAAAAGCTCATGCTGAATATGAGAGGTTTGTTTTATTTGATAAGCCAAGCGGAATGCTTATTCATCCTCAAAATAGATATACACCCTACTCTCTTATAGATGAGCTAAAAGCTCAATATGGAAAAGATGCAAATATAACTCACAGAATAGATCAAGAGACAAGCGGACTTGTGTTATGCGCAAAAGATAAGAGAAGTGAAATTGATTTGAAAATGATGTTTCAAGAGCGTAAGATAAAGAAGAGGTATCTGGCTATGGTTCATGGGGAGCTAAAAGATGAGCTAAAGATAGAGGAGCCGTTGCTTAGATATGATGATAAAAAGAGTGCACTTGTAAGAATGGTAGTTAAAGTTGATGAGAGCGGAAAGAGCTCCTTGACATATGTAAAACCTTTGAAATATTTTTCTGATTTAAATACTACCTTAGTTGAGTGCTCTCCTCATACAGGAAGACAACATCAGATAAGAGTACATATGTTTCATGTGAAACATCCTATAGTCGGTGATCCAATTTATGGACAGAGGGAAGCAGACGTAGTAAAGTATCTAGATAAAGAGCTAGATTCCAAAATAAGAGTAGGTTTAAGTGGCGCAAGAAGATTGCTTTTACATGCCAATGAGTTAGAGTTCGAGCTTTATGGCGTTAAATATAGAATAAAAAGCAGTATTGATTTTGAGAAGGTTTGCATAAAGAGCATGAGTAGCAAATCGCTCCATATATAGCTACTACTCCTAGAAAATGGAGCGAAATTAAAATCTATGTGAATAGTTCTGTGTAATATTCAAAGACATTTCATATAATTATATAACAAATTTTTCTAAAATTGTTAAATTTCCCTAAAATAGGGAGTTTGAGCGCTATATAAAAATTTGCATTTCAGCAAATATTTATATAAAATTATTCTTAATTTATAGAGAAATTTTCAAATTCTTTTGAATTAACCGCTCTACTATTCACACATTAGAACAATGTGTGAATAGTACACAAATAGATGAAATAAAGAATAATTTTTTTAGAATAATTTCTTTTTAAGAGATAAATTGAGTTTTTTTATGAGTTATTTATATATGTAAGGTATCATTATGCTTATAAACGACCTCCCTGGTGTGTTGGTCGTTTTGTATAGAGATGTTGTTGATATTTTTATTCTTAAACAGCATTATATCTTTTAATTATTTTCTTAACACGATTCTTTAAATTACGCAGAGCTTCAACACTTGTCTCTCCATCAGCAGTCAAATTTTCAAAACCATCATCAAACTGTGCTTTTGCTATCCAGCCTATTTTTTTGTGAAATTTTATCCCGACAAACACTATACCACCAAAGTGATCTTCACAAAGTTGATAAATTCTTTTTATCCTATCCGCGTTTGTTTTTTTATAGCTCATTTTTGACTCCTTAAATTAAATAGCAGTTAGAATAATAGCATTATTAGCTCTTTTAAGTAAATGGGCTACTTTTAAAAGCCTCTCTTTGTTTGCAAAATATTCGTTTTCTAAAGAAGCTAGCGCTTTGTGGAAACTATAATGAAGCTGACTATTGCAACTACAAAAGCAATAGATAAAAATACAATTTGAAAAATTTCTACATAACCCATTATGCTTCGCCCTCTATCTTCCCGCTCAGGTGGTCTCTCTCTTTAGCCTTGCTAAATTCACCTTGTTCTTTTAGTTGTCCGCAGGCTGCACTTATATCTATGCCCTTAGAGTCACGTATAGTACAGAGCAGACCATGATTTACCAAATACTCCTGAAAAGCAAGCATATCCTCTTTTAATGGTCTCTCATACGGGGTACCGGGATATGGATTGAAATAGATTAAGTTCACTTTTGCTTTAATCCCCGATAGAAGCTTGATAAGTTTCTTTGCCGAGCCAATATCATCATTTTTATTTTTTATAACTAAGTACTCAAACATAACTCTTTTTCTTGTATCTATAGGAAAGCGTTTAACAGCCTCTATGATGGAAGCTATATTATGGGCTTTATTCATAGGTATTAGCTCACTTCTAAGCTTATCATCAACTGCATGAAGGGATATGGCAATATGAACGCCCAAATCCATCTCTCCTAGCCTATCTATCTTGTTACTAAGACCGCTTGTAGAGACAGTTTGACGTTTACCTGATATAGATAGTCCATCCTCTTCTTTAAATATCTCTATAGCGCGTGAGAGATTATCAAGATTATCAAGCGGCTCACCCATGCCCATATAGACTATATTTATCATTCTGTTGTGTTTATGTTCATTATCTCTTTTTAGTGCTACAACCTGCCCTACAATCTCGCCAACGCTTAAATCTCTACTAAAGCCGCCTTTTGCAGTTAAACAAAACGAACACCCGACTTTACACCCTACTTGAGTTGAAACACAGATTGTGTACTTTGCTTCTTGAATAACTTCGCCGCTATCATTAAGCTGAGCATCTTTCATCTTTAACCAAACTGCTTCTACTGTTTTAGAGTCTTGAAGCTCAAATAGATACTTTATAGTCCCATCACTTGAATACTCTTTATTTACTATTTTAAGAGGGTTTAGAACAAATTTTTTGGCTAATTCATCCTTGAGTGCTTTTGGGATGTTTTTCATATCCTCATAGCTATCAGCATAGTTATGATAGAGCCATCCAAAAATCTGCTTAGCCCTAAATTGTGGTTTAACAATCTCTTGTAACTCTTTTAGTCTAAAATCAAGCAGAGAAGGCTTCATCTTTTTGTAAGCTCCTTGACT
>NZ_JALOAA010000072.1 GCF_023229025.1 Sulfurimonas sp. | reverse complement strand
ATGACTAGCGGGTGTTCAACCCGCGCCCCCGTTATCCGGTCACGCAGTGAGCGGATAACTATTTAATCAAACACATTATATGTAAAACAACTTTAAATCATATAAATAACTGACATATCATTTGTGTGTTAAAAAGGTTTATTTGGTTATAAATATGTCAATTTGTCATATTTTTGATAATTGATAGAAAAATTCTATAGAATTCTTAAAGTTTTGATGTTTGTTTAATACTATATATTCAAATTAAATTACATTTTGTGTGTTATTTCGTAAATATTTTACATAACAAACATAATGTAGCTTAAACAAAGGAACTGACATGCAAGCGAAAAAGAAACTTTTAGATTTAGTTCGTGACAAAATTAGGTTTAAACACTATAGTTATTCAACTGAGAGAACATACGTCCATTGGATAAAAATTGTAAGAGAGGGAAAAAAGCCTATAAGCCCTATGGATTTCTAGACTTTTTTCCTAGTTTGACAAGCGCTATTCCTATGCCTATTATGACAAATATCACAGCAACGGTTACTGCGATAAATGTAGCTGACACTGGCTCGGCGAAGTTAGGCATTTAAAACCTTTGTACATCTTGGACATGTACTCTCTTCATCCTCAGATTGGTACTTCCAGCATCTTGGGCATTTTGCTTTTGTTGCTTTTGCTATTATGAAAGTGTCACCTTCTACGCTGAATGTTCCAAGCTCCTCTGATGTCTCGCCGCTTGAAACACCAGATACAACAAACCAGTCCTCAGCCTCTGTTTTGTCCATTTTTAGAACATTTTGCGACTCTGTATATAGAACTAACTCAAGAGTATTTTTTATGACTTTCTCTTTTTTAAGAGCATCAACTTTTTCATAAAAACTCTCTCTTGCAGCGAACATGTAGTCAACATTAAATGTTGAGTGTACATCTTCAATACTTTCATAAACAAAATCAAAAATATCCTCTTTATCGCCTTTAATTATTACAGGAGCATTTTCTACGATTTCATCCGCTGTATAAGTCAGTATCGGAGCGATTAGTCCAAGAAGCGATTTGACGATGATAGCCATCGCGCTCTGGCTTGCATTTCTCTTTGCGTCATCTTTGCTATCACAGTAAAGACTATCTTTTGTGATGTCGATGTAGATTCCGCTCAACTCGTTTACTATGAAGTTATTCAGCAGGCTCATCCCATGCACAAAGTTATAACCGCTAAATGATTTATGAGCTGCGTCAAAAACAGTTTTTGCTTCACTAAGTATCCACTTATCAAGCTCGCCCATCTCCTCATAAGGAGTTATTGCTTTTAGGTCGTTTATATTTGCAAGCATAATTCTAAACGTGTTTCTTAGTTTTCGGTAGTTCTCCGCCGTCTGTTTTAGTATGCCTTGAGAGATTTTCAGGTCTCCTTGGTAGTCACTAGAAGCTACCCAAAGACGAAGTATCTCACTACCGTACTCTTTTAAAACTTTATCGGGAGCGACTACGTTTCCTTTTGACTTTGACATCTTCTCGCCCTTCTCATCAACCGTGAAACCGTGAGTAAGGACTCCCTTGTATGGTGCTTTATGCTCTACTGCGGCGCTTAAAAACATAGATGACTGAAACCACCCTCTATGTTGATCGCTTCCCTCGACGTAGAGATCAGCTGGATAATTGCCTGCGTCGTAGTTGCGTGATTTCAAAACAGAGTACCAAGTAGAGCCGCTATCAAACCAGACATCTAAGATGTCAGTTACTTTTTCAAGCTCGTCCGCTTTATAGCCAGCGCCAGGGTAGAGCAGTTGTTCTGTCGGCATGGAGTACCATGCATCGCTTCCGTGCATCTCAAAGACCATCGCCGTAAAGTTTAAAACCTTCTCATCAAGAAGAACTTCGCCGGTTGCTTTTACTCTAAAAAATGCGATAGGAACTCCCCAGTCTCTTTGGCGTGAAATACACCAGTCAGGACGGTTTTCAACCATTGATTTGAGTCTGTTTTTACCGCTTTGCGGGTAAAAGAGAGTCTTTTCAACTTCATCAAGAGCAATTTGTCTCAGTGTTCTATCTTGACCCTCAGGAGTTCCATCTACGCTGATAAACCACTGCTTAGTTGCACGGAAAATTAGAGGAGTATGACTTCTCCAGCAGTGTGGGTATGAGTGTCTGAATTTAGATACTTTTAAAACACTATCTCCCATAAGTTCTATCAGCTCATCATTTGTTTTAAAGATGTGTTTGCCTACAAACTCCTCTGCATTTGGAATGAGTTTTTCTCTAACTACCGTCTCATCAAAACATCCGGTCTCATCTACAGGCATAACTACTTCTAGGTCATATACTAACCCTATGCGGTAGTCATCCTCACCGTGTCCCGGAGCCGTGTGAACACATCCGGTTCCGTTGTCAACCAGTACATGTTCACCTAAAATTATGCGCGATGTTCTGCCGTTAAGTGGATTAATTGCTAAAAGATTTTCAAACTCTTTTGCTTTAAAGGTTTTAGCTATATCTCCGCTTAAGACCTCTTGCTCTTTTAAAGACTCTAGCAACTCTTTTGCAACGATATATCCGGTTGTCGTTAGAACATACTCTTCCTCAGGATTGAGAGATATTCCAGTATTTGCAGGGATTGTCCAAGGGGTTGTTGTCCAGATTACAGGGGCTGCTTTTGTTGTTATGCCAAGTTTTGCTTTTGCTTCGTCACTTAACTCAAATGCTATAAATATAGAGTGTGACTCTTTATCTTCATACTCTACTTCAGCCTCAGCAAGAGCAGTTCTCTCAGCCCATGACCAAAAAACAGGCTTGCTTCTCTCAATAAGAAGACCTTTTTTAGCAACATTACAAAGAGTACGGTAGATGTTTGCTTCAAACTTATAATCCATCGTGATATATGGGTTTTTCCAGTCTGCGATGATGCCCAGTTTTTTAAACTCTTCTCTTTGAATGCCGACAAATTCAGCTGCATGAGCACGGCAAAGTTCTCTTACTTTTGCCGCACCTAGAAGCTCTTTTTTCTGTTTGCCGCCTACCTTCTTCTCTACCTGCTGCTCAATCGGCAGACCGTGACAATCCCATCCCGGAGTAAAACGCACCGATTTGCCGTTAAAATAGTTATGTTTTATGATTATGTCTTTTAAGATTTTATTGAGTGCATGACCGATGTGCGTATTTCCGTTTGCGTATGGAGGACCGTCATGAAGAGTAAAACTTTGCGCATCTTTGCGATTTGCTTTCATCTTTTCATATATTTTCTTCTCATCCCATGAAGCGTATCTTATTGGTTCATTGTTGATGAGATTGCCTCTCATGGCAAAATTTGTAGTTGGTAAAAGTAGTGTATCTTTGTAATCCATATCTGTCCCAAATTGTGTAAAATTTTTGCATTATATCCTTTAGGGGTTTAAAAGCTACTTTAAATGATAAAAACAGTGCTATAATAGTATAAAATAATTTTTTGCAAAAGGCTATTTACGTATGAAACTGCATCTTCTGCTAATCGGTAACAAGTTTATATATAACCTACCTCTTAGAGAGTATATTATTAGAAAAATTGAGCAAAAAATAGATTTTATTGACTCTATAACTTTCTTTAAGGAGAGTGACAATTCACTCTTTTTGTATCTTGAAAAAGAGCTTCACCAAGCAAACAGACATATTATTGTTACAAGCAAACAGCACTTCTCAACCATAGGGAAGCTTATATGCACAGTAACAAGGGATAATCAGATTTTAAAAGAGGAGATGTTGATACCCTCAAACAGCTCTGTTTTTGAAAATGGGAGTTATCTTTTAGAGTATAAAAATTCAATAACAAATGTTTTACATGTAGATGAGATGCAAAAACTCCCGGAAATTCTTATAAACCATGAAGAGTCAAGTGCGACTATCCATCTTTTTGAAGAGGAGAGGGATAGTGTAGTTGCTATACTCTCTCCAATTGCTCAAATGTATGATCTTAGAATTGAGGTAGTTGAACTTATAGAGGGTTGGCTAAGAGTGGAAATCAGAAGCAAGAAGTATGGAAATATATCCAACTTTATATCCTCAGCCAAACAGCTTCTGCCAAATAGAGTTGTTGCCGCAACAAATATAGTGACATATATTATAGAAAAACTATCATCTAAAAATAAAAAAATTGCTTTTGCAGAGAGTTGCACCGGAGGGCTCTTAAGCTACTATTTTACGAAAAACAACGGCGCTTCAAAAATCTTAGAAGGCTCTTTAGTGACATATTCAAACGCTATTAAAGAGAATTGGCTTGGGGTAAATCCTAAAACACTACAGGAGTACGGCGCGGTAAGCAGCGAGGTTGTTGCCCAGATGAGTGATGGTGCACTAAGTGTAAGCGGCGCTGATTACGCTATTTCAATAAGTGGAGTAGCAGGTGATAGTGGCGGAACTAAGTATAAACCTGTTGGGACGGTATATATAGGTCTAAGAACTAAAACAGAG
>NZ_JALOAA010000030.1 GCF_023229025.1 Sulfurimonas sp. | reverse complement strand
GGACTACTTTAACAGATACAGCTTATGACCTAAGCCCCATAATTATTGTAGATAAAATATCCCAAGATAAGCTCACAATTGAGCTTGATGCTAAAGTTTACGAAGATACCAGAGAAAAACTAATCATAATATAATATTTTTTTTGGTAAAATAGCCAAATTTATTAAATTACAAAGGTTTTATCAATGATAATGGATGTTGTCGAAATTCAAAAAATCATACCCCACCGTTACCCATTTTTACTTCTTGACAGAGTTACTGAGATTAAAGAGAAAGAGTCCCTAATCGGATTTAAAAATATAACTATAGGTGATAACGTATTTCAAGGGCACTTTCCAGGTCATCCAATCTATCCGGGTGTTATGATTCTAGAGGGAATGGCACAAGCCGGCGGAATATTAGCATTTAAAAGTATGGGCGATATGACAGAAGAGGAAGCTGCAAGTAAAGTTGTATATTTTATGAGTATAGACAAAGCAAAATTTCGCGCTCCTGTAAAACCTGGAGACAGACTTGAGTACCGAATAAGCGTTGTTAAAAACAAAGGTCAAATCTGGGTACTTGACGGCAAAGCATATGTTGATAATGTTTTAGTTTCAGAAGCTGAACTTAAAGCTATGATTGTTGACAAATAAAAAGGCAAATAATTGAATAAAATCTCCCCCCTTGCAATCATTGAAGACGGTGCTGTTATCGGCGATAATGTTGAGATTGGTCCATACTGCTTTATCTCTGCTTGTGCAACTATAGATGAGGGAACAAAAATAGAACAAAGCAGCGCTATTTATGGAAAAACAACTATCGGTAAAAACAACCATATATTTTCACATGCCGTTATTGGTTCAGCTCCTCAAGACCTCAAATTTGCAGGCGAGGATGTTGAGCTAATTATCGGCGATAATAATAAAATCAGAGAGTTTACCCTCTTTAACCCCGGCACAAAAGGCGGTGGCGGCAAGACGATTATTGGCTCACACAACCTTTTTATGGGCTATGTTCATATCGGTCATGACGTAATCATAGGAAACCACTGTATTTTGGCAAATGCCGCTACACTTGCAGGACATGTTGAGATGGGAGACTACGCAGTTATCGGCGGGATGACTCCAATTCATCAGTTTGTTCATATTGGAGATTATGCTATGGTTGCAGGAGCATCGGCATTAGCTCAGGATGTTCCCCCATTTTGCATGGCAGAGGGAAATCGTGCAACGCTAAGAGGTCTAAACCTAACCGGACTTAGAAGAAATTTAAATCGTGAAGACATTGATGAGCTTAAATCTGCTTACAGAGATCTCTTTGAAACAGGGAGACTTTTAAAAGAGGTTGCAAATGAGCTACTTGAAAAAAGTAAAAATCATCATGTTCAAACCCTTTGCAACTTTATTTTAAAAACAAAACGTGGAATCCCATATGAGAGGAAAAATATATGATTCATAGAGCCTGTAGCTTTTGTGGCACTGAAGAGAGTGACGTAAACCCTTTAATTGCCGGAAACGGAGTATATATCTGTAAGAACTGTGTAGTCTCTGCTTACAAGATAATGTTTGGAGATGAAAATATACAATCCTCTTCAAAAGATGACGAACTAGTTGACGCTGTTGTTGAACTAATGACCCCAAAAGAGTTAAATAACTTCTTATCAGAGTATATCATTGGTCAAGAGCGTGCTAGAAAACTTCTCAGTGTTGCTGTATATAATCACTATAAAAGAATTTTTAAAAATCAAGATCTCGAAGATGATGAAACAGAAATTTCAAAGTCAAATATACTTCTTATTGGACCGACCGGAAGCGGGAAAACACTTATGGCTCAAACAATTGCAAGGGTGCTAAATGTTCCAATTGCAATTGCTGATGCGACAAGTCTTACCGAAGCGGGATATGTCGGAGAAGATGTTGAGAATATTTTAACAAAACTGCTTCAAGCGGCTGACGGCGATGTACAAAAAGCCGAAAGAGGGATAGTTTTCATAGATGAGATAGACAAAATATCTCGCATGAGTGAAAACCGCTCTATAACTCGTGATGTATCAGGAGAAGGAGTTCAGCAAGCCCTTTTGAAGATTATCGAGGGAGCTGTTGTAAACATTCCCCCAAAAGGTGGCAGAAAGCATCCAAACCAAGAGTTTATCTCAATAAACACAACGGGTATTTTATTCATCTGTGGCGGTGCATTTGACGGTCTTGACGAGATACTAAAAAGAAAACAGGGTGAAAATATTTTAGGATTTGGTCATGAAAAAAAGAGTAAAAGCGAGCAGAAGCTGAGTTATGATTTAGTTGAACCGGATGATTTGGTAAATTATGGTCTTATTCCTGAGCTTGTTGGTCGTCTCCCTATTATAGCCTCGCTAAACGAGATTACAGAAGATGACATGGTTCGCATTTTAACAGAGCCCAAAAATTCAATTATTAAGCAGTACAAAAAACTCTTCTCTATAGACAATGTTGAGCTGAACTTTGAAGAAGATGCACTAAGAGCAATTGCGGTAAAATCTATAAAAAGAAAAACAGGTGCCCGTGGGCTTCGTGCAATTTTGGAAGAGAATATGATTGACATAATGTATGAGCTTCCGGAATATAGCGGATACCAAGTATTAATAACAAAAGCGGTAATAGAAGATGCAGAGGCACCTGTATATATAAAAAAACAAACTAAACAAATAGCATAAGGCAAAATAATGATACTAAATAAATTAATCGGACTCTTCTCAAATGATTTAGCTATAGATTTGGGAACAGCAAACACCATTGTTATAGCAAAAGGCAGAGGTATCATTATAAATGAGCCGTCAGTTGTTGCAGTTAAGACAGAAAAATACGGCAAACAGAGAGTTTTAGCGGTTGGGCATGAAGCAAAAGAGATGGTTGGTAAGACTCCCGGCAATATAAAAGCTATCCGTCCTATGAGAGATGGTGTTATCGCCGACTTTGATATAACCGAAAAAATGATAAGAAAATTTATCGAAAAAGCGCATGGAAGAAAATCTCTTATAAGTCCTAGAATTATTATCTGTGTGCCTTATGGTTTAACTCAAGTTGAGAGAAAAGCGGTACGTGAATCCGCTCTGAGTGCGGGGGCAAGAGAAGTTTTTCTTATAGAAGAGCCTATGGCTGCAGCAATCGGTGCCGGCGTTGAGATAAGAGAACCGCAAGGAAATCTGGTAGTTGATATCGGAGGCGGAACAACAGAGATGGGTGTTGTCTCTCTTGGAGGGCTTGTTCTTTCAAAATCTATCCGCACTGCCGGTGATAAAATAGATCAAGGTATCGTTAACTTTATTAGAAAAAAGTACAATCTTCTTATAGGCGAGAGGGTTGCTGAAGAGATTAAAATAGATATAGGAACAGCTGTTTTGCTTGATGAAGAGCTAAGAATGGTTATTACCGGTAGAGATCAAGTTGAAGGGCTTTTAAGTTCGGTTGAGCTTACAAGTGAAGATGCAAGAGAAGCGATGAGAGATCCTCTTAGAGAGATAGGAGAGGCTCTACGTGACGTATTAGAGCAGATGCCTCCGGATTTAGCGGGCGATATCGTAAATCATGGTATTATTTTGACTGGCGGGGGAGCACTTATTCGCCAACTCGACAAATATTTATCAGATATTGTCAAAATTCCTGTCTATGTTGCAGATGAACCGCTTTTAGCAGTTGCCCGTGGTACCGGACGTGCGCTTGAAGAGATAGACCTACTGCAAGAACTTTTTGAAAATGAATAAAGGATTATTCGGATTTTTTCTACTATTTACTGCACTCTTTGCGGGTGCATTTTACTATACAAATATTATTCAAACTCCCTTTATATCAGCTCTAAATAATATTAAATCAAACTACCATGCCTCAACAGAGTTTATACAAGATCAGATTGAGAAACACTTTTTTCAAGCAAGACACATAGAAGAGCTAAAAAACAAACTTAAAAAGTATGAAAATAGTGAACTCGTCATGCAGCAGTTAAACTCGGAAATAGATAGTTTTTTTACCGAGAATAACTCTTCGCTTAAAGTAGATTCCAAAGTAGAGCTCGTTAGAACCCTCTCATATCAAAAATTCGGAGATTTAAACAGATTGTGGCTTGAAGTAAATGACTTTAATACTTCACGAGTTTACGGGCTTGTATATAAAAAATATGTAGCAGGTATTGTGGTATCACATGAACAAAGAGCCCTTGCACTGCTAAATAGAGATATAAAAAGTTCCTACTCTGTATATATCGGGGAGGAGTCTGCACCGGGTATTGCACATGGAAACAGCACAAAGTATCTAGTTGTTAAGTTTATTCCCGCTTGGTACCATATAAAAAAGGGGGATGAGGTTATAACTTCAGGTCTAGATGAGATATTTTTCAAAGGACTAAAAGTAGGTAGAGTTCTATCGGTCACATTCTCGCAAGGGTACCAAAATGCAATTATAGAGCCCTACTACAAAGCAAATAAGCCAAACTATTTTCATATGATTAAAAAAGTAAAATAAAGCTTCTTGCCTCATCAAATCTTAAGTGCTTTTTGCCTACAATATACAAATTTTTTTATGTACAAATATTAAAGGTAAAAAATGCCAAAACGCACTGATATTAATACTATTTTACTTGTTGGCTCAGGTCCCATAATCATCGGTCAAGCTTGTGAATTTGATTATTCAGGAACTCAAGCTGTTAAAACATTAAAAGAGCTTGGTTACCGCGTAATTCTTATAAACTCTAATCCCGCAACTATCATGACAGACCCGGAATTTGCTGATAGGACATATATAGAACCTATAAAAGAAGAGGTCATTGCTAAAATCATTAAAGATGAAAAAGTAGATGCAATTTTACCTACCATGGGCGGACAAACCGCACTTAATGTCGCTACAAAAATGTATGAAAAAGGGATGCTTGAAGGTGTTGAGTTTCTAGGCGCATCTCCCGAAGCTATTCATAAAGGTGAAGACCGCTCGGCTTTTAATAAGGCTATGACTAAAATAGGTATGGATTTACCAAAAAGTCGTAATGCTTATAGTGTTGATGAAGCGCTAGAAGTTGCTCTTGAGATAGGTTTTCCGGTTATTAGTAGAGCCTCTTTTACACTAGCCGGTGGCGGAAGCGGTGTAGCTTACAATATGGAAGAGTTCAAAAAGTTAGCTCAAGAGGGTATATCTGCATCTCCGGTAGGCGAAATTGAGATTATGGAGTCTATGCTTGGCTGGAAAGAGTATGAGATGGAGGTTATCCGTGATAAAACCGATAACTGTATCATCGTGTGTTCTATTGAAAATTTTGACCCAATGGGCGTTCATACCGGCGATAGTATAACTGTTGCACCTGCACTCACTTTAACAGATAAAGAGTACCAGAGAATGCGTGATGCTTCTTTTGATATATTAAGAGAGATAGGCGTTGATACTGGCGGAAGTAACGTTCAATTTTCTATTTGTCCAAAAACTGGCAGAATGATTGTAATTGAGATGAATCCTCGTGTTTCAAGATCTAGTGCACTTGCATCAAAAGCTACAGGCTACCCGATTGCAAAAGTTGCAACCCTACTTGCTGTTGGTTTTACTCTAGATGAAATCACAAACGATATTACAGGAACTCCTGCATCATTTGAACCTGTAATTGACTATGTTGTTACAAAAATCCCTCGTTTTACATTTGAAAAATTTCCAGAAGCAGAAAATACACTAAGTACAAGCATGAAGAGTGTCGGTGAGGTAATGGCAATAGGTCGTACATTTAAGGAGTCTATCCAAAAAGCACTATGCTCTCTTGAGACCGGCTTATGCGGATTTGACCCAATTGATGCGGATATTGATTTTATTAAACATGAAATACGCCGTCCAAATGCAGATAGGGCTCTTTATGTTGCTGAAGGTTTTCGCCGAGGTATGAGCATAGAAGAGATGTTTGAGATATGTCAAATAGATCCTTGGTTTTTATACCAGCTAAAAGAACTTATAGAAACAGAGAGTAAAATAACAGATAAGATTTTATCTGATGAAGAGTTTATGAGAAGCGTAAAAGTTGACGGTTTTTCAGATATTAGAATTGCACAACTTATAACTAAAAACTCAAATATAGCTGTAAGTGAAGATGATGTTTACAAAGCTAAAAAATCTCTAGGCGTAAATTTAGAGTACAATGAAGTTGACACATGTGCGGCAGAGTTTGAAGCGCTAACCCCATACCTCTACTCAACAACAAATATAACAAGACTTCCCGATATAAAAAACAGAGTAAGCGAGAAGAAAAAAGTGCTTATTTTAGGCGGCGGACCAAATAGAATCGGTCAAGGTATAGAGTTTGACTACTGCTGTGTTCATGCAGCATTTGCGCTTAAAGAGATGGGGATTGAGACTATCATGTATAACTGTAACCCAGAGACGGTCTCAACAGATTATGACACTTCTGATGTTTTATACTTTGAGCCAATCGATTTTGAGCATGTAAGAGAAGTTATAGAGAATGAGCAACCAGATGGAATAATTGTTCACTTTGGTGGACAGACTCCACTCAAACTCGCAGATGCACTCAATAAAATCGGAGCAAAAATTGCCGGTACTCCTTCACGCGTAATAGATTTGGCAGAGGATAGAGAGCAGTTTTCAAATTTTGTAAACCAACATGCTCTAAAACAGCCTTCTAATGGACTAGCACGTACAAAAGAGGAGTCTTATGTGATTGCACAAAGACTTGGATACCCTGTGCTTGTACGCCCCTCATTTGTTCTTGGTGGACGCGGAATGCGCATAGTTTACAGTGAAGATGAGTTAAAACAGTATATGGATTTAGCAGTATCTGTTTCAAACAATGCTCCCGTTTTAATTGATAAGTTTTTAGATCAGGCTATTGAGCTAGACGTTGATGCTATCTGTGACGGCGAGGATGTATATATTGGCTCCGTTATGCAGCATATTGAAGAGGCTGGTATCCACTCAGGTGACAGTGCATGTTCACTTCCTCCTGTTAACCTGTCTAATGAGATGATTGAGAAAGTTGAACAGCAGACAAAAACAATAGCACTCGGTCTTGGTGTTTGCGGACTTATGAATGTACAGTATGCAATCTATCAGGATGAGATCTACCTAATAGAGGTAAATCCAAGAGCTAGTAGAACAGTCCCTTTTGTCAGTAAAGCTACCGGAATGCCTCTTGCCAAAGTTGCTACTCGCGTTATGATGGGAGAGACACTTAGAAGTGCCTTGAAGTATTATGACAAGTACAATATTGTCATGGAAGAGAACTCTCTCTTAAAACCACGATTAAAAGGACACATTTCCGTTAAAGAAGCGGTTTTTCCTTTTCATAAGCTCTACGGTGCGGATTTAGTTTTAGGACCTGAGATGAAATCAACCGGTGAAGTTATGGGGATAAGCTCAAACTTCGGTATAAGCTTTGCAAAGGCTCAAATTGCTGCTGGCAATAAAATAGTAAGAGAGGGAACATGCTTTTTATCTTTTGTAGATAGTGACAAAAAGTATGCTGCTGAGATTGCAAGCGGTCTTCATAAGCATGGTTTTAACCTTGTTGCAACAAAGGGTACGCAAGCTGTTATAGAAGCAGCCGGTATCCCTTGCGAGGTAGTTTTAAAAATCTCTGAGGGTCGTCCAAATATAGAAGATAGTATGAAAAATGATGCTATTCATATGGCAATAAACACCTCTGATAATAACACAAGTAAAAAAGACGCCGTTGTTATTCGTCAAGAGGTATTAAAAAGAAATATCCCCTATTTTACAACTCTTAGTGCTGCAAGAGCACTTATCTTAGCTCTTGATGAGATGAAGGATGATTCATGGTCTTCCTCAAAAGCACTGCAAGATTTTCTAGCATAGAGATGCCTGTTATACTTACCCAAACCGACACTACCGTCGGTTTTTTATCTCAAGACAAAGCAAAGCTTTACGAGATAAAGTCCCGTCCTCAAGCAAAACCTTTTATAAAAGTTTACAGAGACTTTAAAAGTTTTATTGAAGATGGCAACAGAGTTGCAAAAAATAGAAAAAATATGGTTCGTCGCTCAAAAAAGACAACATTTATCATGGGCGACTTCTCTTTTAGGGTTGCTGCTTCTACTCTTGATTCTCAAATATTTAGAAATACTCCATGGTTTTACTCAACATCTGCAAATAGAAGCGGCGAGAGATTTGAAAGGGTTTTTTGTGAATCAAAAGCTGATATAATAATCCAAGACATTAACTCACTAGTTGAGAGAGATTCATCGTCACTTATAAAGATTAACCGCAAAAAGAGGAGAAAACTAAGATGAATAAGTTTATACAAGCATTTGTTAGTGGTCTATTTATCACTTTTATTTTAGATTTTTTTCTCTTTTTGGGCATCTTTTTAAACTATATAAACTTTTATAATATTGATCTTTACTACAATATCTTATTTGCAGATAATCAAAATGGGTATCTTTTTTTCTCATCTACGATAATTTTAGGTTATCTCGCTGTATATGTTAAAAACTACAAAATAGCTCTTATAGTAGTTGCTGTACTCTTTTTCATGACCCTGTTAACTCTTTTTTCTAGCGTAGGGCATGCTCTGGGAGAGGCTCTATTTATGAAAAAAAACAGTACTATAGAGACAAAAAACAGAGTCTATATAGGCGATGTTCTTTATGATGGCAGAAGAGAGATTACCCTCTTTGATTACAGACTCAACAAAAAGATTAAAATAAGTAAAAAGGATTTAAAGTAGTGAGACATATTTCTTCTTTAGCGGGTGGAGTTGCACTTGGAAGTGCAGGATTAGTTATGATGAGCGTTCTTAGCGGATGCTCATCGCAAGAGCAGCAGGAGCCTCAAAACAGATATCTAGTCATAGAGCAGCAGGCAAACGGAAAATATATTGTAGTAGAAGAGATGCCAACGGAAGGTCCTAATAGAGCAATAATCCGAGAAAAAGATGAGAACGGCAATACAATTGAGCGCTTCATGAATGAGGAGGAGATGAGACTTTTAGCTCAGCAGGAGTATCTCAAAACTCAAGACGGTACTTCTGAGACTATCTCTAGCAGTGATGGAAGTGCGGGAATGGGACTAGCAGGAACTATTCTTGCAGTTGCAGCAGGATCACTACTTGGAAATATGATAGGCAATGCTCTGATGAACAACAAAAATTTTGCTTCAAAGTCATCCTCTGTAAATAAAAGTGCTTACAGTCGCTCCGCAGCCGCTAGAGCTTCAAGCGCTTCGGGCAAAAAAAGTTTTTTTGGAAAGTCCACCTCTTCAACCTCTAGAACTTCTTCATACGGTGGCTAATATTGATTAAATTAAGCAAAATCAAACCTCTTAAAACCCAGCAACTAGAAGAGCTTGGTTTTACTTGGCATACAGATAGCGACAGCAGCAGATACATAAGTGACGGCTTGGTAAATATTACACAAAAAGAAGCTGAGGCTTACTATAAAGCAGTAAACGAACTTTATGACATGTACGCCGAAGCTGCCGAGTATGTTATACAAAACAATCTCTTTTTTGAGCTTGGAATACCCTTTAACCTTATAGAAACAATCAAAAAAAGTTGGGAGAATGATGTCCATTGGCATATTTACGGTAGATTTGATCTAGCCGGTGGTTTGGATAACAGACCCATAAAGCTTCTTGAGTTTAATGCCGACACTCCTACATCACTCTTTGAGAGTGCACTTCTGCAGTGGGCACTTTTAAAAGAAAATGGCTTAAATGATGAACGCCAATTTAATAATATTTACGATGCTATAAAAGAGAACTTTAAACGTCTAATAGCCCTTTTTGATGATACGGATGGTTTTGATAAGCTATATGACGGCTGGAAAATACTATTCTCTAGCATCCATGGTAATGACGAGGAGGAGGCGACAACGAAACTGCTTCAGCAAATTGCTACGGATGCCGGTTTTAATACAGGTTTTGAGTATCTTCAAAATGTGAAATTTGATGACGAAGGCATATATGATAGAGACGATAATAGATATGAGTACTGGTTTAAGCTCTATCCGTGGGAAGATATAGCTATAGATGAGCCTGAACTTGCAACAACTCTAAGTAATATCATACAAAATCAATCTGCAATAATTTTAAACCCTGCATATACTCTGCTTTTTCAATCAAAAGGTATGCTAAAGATTCTCTATGACCTCTTTCCTGATTCACCTTATCTTCTAAAGAGCTCATTTGAGCCTCTAGAGGGGGTTAAACATGTGGAGAAACCTGTTTTTGGTAGAGAGGGAGCCAATATTAAGATTATTGACTCTAACGGAGCTATATTAAACAAACAAGATGGTCCTTATGATAACTATAAAAAAGTCTATCAAGAGTATGTGGAGTTAAATATGGACGAGGAGGAAGCTAAATACCAAGCGGGAGTATTTTTTGCCTATGAGGCTTGTGGACTTAGCTTTAGAAAAGGCGGCGAAATACTAGATAACATGAGCAAGTTTGTAGGGCATGTTATAGAGTAGATGTTACTGCTTTAGTTGTAGCTTCTGCTTTAAGATAATTTTTCCCGCCTCAACTCCGGGCTGGTCATATGCGTCAATATACATAAACTTGGCACAAACAGATGTTAAAAGCTCATACTCATACATAAGAGAAGCAATGCTTCTTTCGCTTATGCTATCAATTGTTATAACATCACATGGGATGTCGGTTAAGTTGTTAATAGACTCTATAGTCGCGTCTGCTTGCTTATTTATAAGAGCAGAAAATTCAATACCGTCAAGATAGTCTAGCTCTTTAAGTCCCTCAAGCCTTGTATGCGGAATCTTTAAATCATTATGGAAATCATGAACTTTTATAACGGTTACCGTCTTATCTCTTCTTCCCTCTACTATTAGCTGTAAAAAAGAGTGCTGATCGATAGGACCGATAATTCCTATCGGCGTAAGCCCTTGTCTGGTGCAATTAACATCAATTTTACCAAGGCTCTCGCCCCAAAGTTGTATATACCACTCATTAAAACCATCCAGCCTCGATGAGTATGAAAAAACAACATTTATATTAAAATTGTTTTTATACTCTACGAAAAATCTAGCTTTTTTTAGTACCCTCTCATATGCTGAGTTTTTATTGAAAAATGAGTCATGTATCTCTTTGGCACCGGATAAAAGGGCATCAATATCTATGCCTACAATAGCTAGAGGAACTAAACCCACAGCACTAAATACTGAAAATCTCCCACCCACATTTTTAGGTATATCAAAACTCTTAATTTGATTTGCTCTTGCATACTCATTTAGCTTAGAATCACTCTCCGTTATAACAAGAGTGTTGTTTTTGTCGCACTTAACTAGAGAGTTTATATATTTAAAGATAGAGATAGTCTCTATTGTTGTACCCGATTTTGATATAACTATAAAAAGAGTGTCGTTTAAATCAATATTTTCTATCTTTGATTTTATATCTATTGGATCAGTAGTTTCTAAAAAAAAGAGTTTTTTGCTCAACTTTATTGAGTGTTTTAAAAACTTATATATAGCGTAAGTGCCGAGCGTGCTTCCGCCTATACCTATTATGACTATGTTTTTTTGTTTGATAGTTTTTGCATACTCTTTATACTCTGATGTATCACTAAATACAAGATTGTAGTACCCTATGCAATCCTTCTCTCTTACAATTTGATTAAAAATATCTTCATCTGAGATAGTCGGGTTAAAGTTATGCTTATAATTCATGTCATACCCCGCTTTTATTATAAAAATAGTTTGTAGCCTCTACAAAACCGTCCACACTTCCACAATCAAATCTTTTGCCCTTAAATTTATACGCAACTACTTTACCCTCTTTTGCTTGAGCTAAAAGTGCATCAGTTATCTGAATCTCTCCGCCTTTGCCGGGTTTTGTCTCTCTTATTATGTCAAAGATATCAGGTGTAAGTATATATCTTCCGATAATTGCCAGATTTGAAGGCGCATCTTTTGGATCTGGTTTTTCCACCATATCCGTAACTCTTATAACGCCATCTTCCTCTGCGTTACCTGCTATAACTCCATACTTATTGCTATCTTCAATGGGTATCTCTTCAACTGCTACAATCGAGCACTTATATCTATCATAAAGTTTTACCATCTGAGTAAGAACTGAGTCACCGCCATTATGGCATAAGTCATCCGCTAAAACGACTGCAAAAGGTTCATCGCCTATAAGCGTCTCTCCACTAAGAATAGCATGCCCGAGCCCTTTCATCTCAACCTGTCTTGTATATGAGAAGGTACACTTTGTAATAACATCTCTTATCTCTGTAAGATAGTGCTCTTTTGAAGTTCCTTTTATTTGATGCTCAAGCTCATAAGATATATCGAAATGGTCCTCGATTGCACGTTTACCGCGACCGGTCACGATTGCCATAGTCTGAATTCCGGCACTTAGAGCCTCCTCAACACCATACTGCAAAAGTGGTTTTGTAAGAACAGGAAGCATCTCTTTTGGAATTGCTTTCGTTGCCGGAAGAAACCTTGTTCCGTATCCCGCTGCGGGAAAGAGACATTTTGCAATTTTTGTTCTGTCTTTTGGCATCTTTAATCCTAGTGAAGTCTTATTTTTATATCAATTTTATCTAATCGTAACATAAAAAGGTTAAACCTTTAACCTATATACTTTTGCCTGAGGGGTCATTATAACCTCTTTAAACAGAGCTTTGTCATACTCCTCTAAAACCATAAGCTGTATATAGAGTGAATTGTACGTTTTTTCATCAACTACTAAAAATGTGTTATAGCTAGACATATATATAATCGTAATATCTGCTAAAGAATTTGCTATCTGAATATCTTTTGAAAATTTCATACTCTTGTCATATGATGTTTGAACAAATCTTTTTATAGGCACGCTCTGCTTATTACTAGTTACTGTTTTGTTTTGCAAATCAAACTCTATTCCCTGCCCAAGCATTATAATATTTTCTTTTTGTTGAAACATTTTAGTAGCATAAAAAAGCGAGCTCTTCTTCATATCTCCATTCATTAGATTTATATTTGAAAATATCTCAACAGTCGGATAAATGTCTATCATTCTGTGTGGCAGATAAAAGTATATATCTCTGCTTTTTTCCGGTAGTTTAATATCTGTCTGTAAGGAGAGTAAAAAATCATTTGTATCGCTAAAACCGTAATCTTTTGTCATCTGCTCTATATTTGAGAATATTGTTAGATTTTTATCTCTTATCATCTCCTTGTTCTCTTCTATAAACTTAAACTTTTTCTCTGTATATTCAACATCAAGCCTTGCCATCTTTGCCGATACATCTTGAGAATTTGTGAGCATAAAACTAACAGGAAAGTTTACATCTCCGCTATGTTTTCCGCCGTCTATAAGAGTTTTAACATCACTATAGTATCTAAGAGGATACCCATAATCCCACCATGCAACGACATAATCTTCTCTATCTGCTATTTTTCTCAACTCCTCCAACACTTTAACTTCATTTGAGTTAAATACAGTAGGGACTCTATACTCCTGCACATGAGTTATGTTTGGGTACAAAACTGCAAGCGTAAGTGCCGTGATAGCTAAAAACTTTAACCTTTTTGTAGGCATAAATCTAGCTGCCTCAGTAATTAAAAAAGCTACTCCAAAAGCCAAAACGGGAACTGCATAGATTGTAAAGCGAAGCCCTCCGACATATGCTAAAAATCCAAGGCCTATAAGAGGAACTCCAAAGAGCATTATTTTGTGTCTATATGCTAGGTATATAAATCCCACAACCGAGGCAACAAATGTAACTACATGCCCGCTTATACGGTTTGCAAATATCTCAAATGGAATATGTCCCGCTTCTCTTACCGTCTGCATAACAGAGTAGAAGTGAAGCTCCATCCCCTCTTTACCGACAGTTACAGCATCCTTAAAAACATAACTTTTTAACTTCCCCCAGATGGGATTAAATCCACCGGAGATAAAAAAGAGAGCTATAGACGCGGCTAAAATATAGTAGATATATTTATCAAGCTCTTTTTGCTTGTAGATATAAAAAACTCCAAAGACTAATATAACTCTTATATACCCCTCAAGTCCTACCATGGCAAGCATCATGATTGCTAAAAGTTTATAGTTGTAGATATTTTTTCTATCCCACACAAGAGCATAAAGAAGTATAAGAGCAAAAAACGAAAACTCTAGCGAGTAGCTTTGCGGATACCACCATCTATATATTAAAATATCAATGGCTGTAATGAGGAGATATTTATCCTCATTTGTTCTAATCGCCCAGATTATAGACCAGAGCAAAAAGACCGGAAGCACTATGTTTAGCATATCAGTATCATAGTAACCAATCATCGTTCTGTTGTAGTAACTCCAAGCGATACTCGCTAAAAGAGCAGCTACAAAGCCCATCTCCAAGTTCTTTATACTTCTTGCTATGAGTATTATAGGAATAACTATAAGTGAGCTAAGAAAAACCGGCATAAAAAGAATAACGCTCTCAAAAGAAAAAGGCAAGATAAAGGCAAATAACGCCGTTAACTGTGAAGCTGCAGTAGTTATCGGGGAGCGGTCATTTGCTTGAGAAACTCCGCTTAAGATATCTCTTGCTCCCTCAGCCCAGTAGTATCCATCATTTGTATTTATCATAAACTGCCCATTATGATGAAACGGCTCATAATCTCCAAACTGATAAAACCAAATCATCCTCACAGCGACCGAAAAAAGAAAAGCAACCGTAATATAAAGTAGTGTTAGTTTTGTCTCATGTGTTAAATTATTCAAACTTATATCTCTCTATTTTTATTTTATACTCATTAGATTCTATTATTCTATCATATTTTAGGGCGCCTTCTAGGAGCAAAGAGTACTTCTCTAGCAAAGTTTTTATAACTAAATCCTTTTTATCTCTAGGCAGCTCCAAATCAAGAAGTTTCTCTAAAGCTTTGACTCTAAATCTGTCCATTCCCCAAAATTTCATGCTTAGTTGATCATCAGCTCCACCATGCTTTATTATTAATTTTTTATCTATAAGTGCTATCTCATATTTTAATGCTACTCTTAGCCACATCTCATAATCTTCGCAAACCTCCAAGCTCTCATCAAAAAGCCCGATTTGTTCCAAAATACTTTTATGAAGCAAAACTGATGAAGGAGCAATGTTACAGTAAGAGAGAGATTTTTGAAAAACATCACTATGAAACTTGTGAAATTTTTTTGGTATCTTTACCGCTACACCGCCTCTAACCCACTTCTCATCGGTATAGCTCATTAGTATGTCAGGATTGGTTTTATGGAGTATTTCATGCTCTTTTAGTTTCTCTGCATGCCACTCATCATCTGAATCTAAAAAAGCAATCCACTCGCATGTAGAGTTTTTTATACCCAAATTTCTGGCACTTGAGACGCCTCTGTTTTCTTGGTAGTAATATTTTATATCCGGAAATAGATTTTTTATGCGTAAAGTTTCATCAATAGAGCCGTCATCTATAACGATAATCTCTTTTGGTTTGAGTCTTTGAGCATAAACAGAACTCAATGCCCTTTGCAGAGGCTCAAAACGGTTATATGCCGGGATTATAACCGATATATCCATCTCTCTACCAAACTTTAATTTCGTTGTAAACGCTATCTCTCTCTACGGGAATAAATCCGCTGTTTTTGATAAGTGCGGTAAAATTATTCAGATTTACCCCATTAGCACTCTTTGCACCGGCAGCTGAGTTTATAGACTCTTTTTCTATAGTTCCGTCTAAATCGTTTGCGCCAAACTCTTGAGCAACAAGTGCTAGGTTTACAGTTGAAGTTACCCAATATGCTTTTAGATTTGGTACGTTATCCAAAACTATGCGACTCACTGCCATAGTTTTTAAAATCTCATTTGCCGTTATGGGTTCTTTTATATTTAAGTAGTTATTTTCAGTCTGATAGACAAGCGGGATAAAGCAGTTAAAACCGCCTGTTATATCTTGAAGCTCTCTAATCCTCATCATGTGGTCTACTCTGTGGGCTCTGTTTTCTACATGTCCAAAAAGCATAGTAACATTACTTTTTTTGCCTCTCTCGTGCCACTTCCTATGAAGCTCAAACCATTGTGACGATGTAACTTTACCCTTACAGATATAGTCACGAACTTTCTCGTCAAATATCTCGGCACCGCCGCCGGGCATTGAGTCCACACCGTTTTGTACCATCAAATCTAGTATCTCATCATAAGTTTTACCATAGTGGCGAGATAAAAAATCAACCTCAGCGGCAGTTAATGCTTTTACATGCAAGTGAGGATAAGCTGTTTTGATTTTTTTAAAAATATCCAAGTACCACTCTAAACCGGTGTTTGGATTGTGAGCCGAGACGATATGAACCTCTGTCGCACCGCGGGAGTCGATATCTTTTACAATCTCTAAAATTTGCTCATGACTCATCGTATATTGATTAGGATTTTTTCTAGTTGCAGAGTAGGCACAAAATTTACAGACATCAGCACATACGTTTGTAGGATTTATATGGCGATTGATATTAAAGTATGTCTTTTTACCATGTCTGTTTTTGCGAATCGTATCTGCCAATTCACCAAGGTCAAACAAATCCATATCATAAAGCGTAACTGCCTCATCAAAAGATATTCGCTCACCCGCTAAAACTTTCTCTTTTAAATTCATCAATTACTTTAATGCCTCAAATTTACCAAGTTCATCCAACTGTTCCCATGGATAGTCACTCTGTCCAACTTGTCCGCGAGCTGCAACATCCGCGTATAAAAATGTCTCTTTTGACGGCTTATCTAAGTTAAATTTGCGTGTAATCCAGTTTGGAGTAAGAGAGAAATTATCAAGAACAAATGTTGAGAGCTTATCATCATCTAAGCCATTAATTACAGTTCCGTAAGTGTCAACTGCAACAGAAGTAGGGCGAGCAACACCGATTGCGTAAGAGATTTGAACAAGCGCTTTTTTAGCAAGTCCGGCAGCGACTATATGTTTTGCGATGTAGCGTGCCGCATAGAGTCCGCTTCTATCAACCTTTGTATAATCTTTTGAACTCTGTGCACCACCACCGATAGGTGCATAACCGCCGAAGCTATCAACTATCAGCTTTCTTCCGGTTAGTCCTGAGTCATGCAGTGATGAGTGTGATATATATTTGCCTGTTGGATTTATATGGATAATACAATCATCTTTGTTATAAAGCTCTGCAGGAAGATTTGCATCATCTATAAGAGTTTGTATTAAAGCTCTTACACTTTTGATATCCATCGTATTTACACAAGGAGCAGAGACGACTATCGTGTGGATTTTTTGCGGTTGACACTTCTCAAAGTTCTCTTTTTTGCCATAATCCATAGTAACCTGAGTCTTTATATCGACACCCAGTTTAGATGGATTTTCTTTTGCATAGTTATAAACTTTCTCCATCAAAACTCTTGCGTAAGTAATTGCACTTGGCATAAAATTTTCTGTCTCTATATCTGCGTAACCAAACATTATCCCCTGATCGCCGGCACCTATCTCGCCATCTTCTTGGTCAACACCTTGATTGATATCGGGAGATTGAGCATTTAAAAGCACTTGAAGCTCTACATCTTCGGGATGGAGACACTCCTCTTTTGTGAAGTATGGATTACCGTCATACCCTATGCCAACAAGCGCGTCATGGACTATTTTCTTATAATCTTCAGTCGTAATTCTTGTTTTTGAAGTAACTTCCCCACCTATTACTATATGCTTTCCAGCAACAAAAACCTCTGAAGCAACTCTTGATTTTGGATCCCCTATAATTAACTTATCAACTATACTGTCCGCTATAATATCCGCACACTTGTCCGGATGTCCGGGACTAACTACTTCACTCGTAAATAAATACATACATTTCCTTGAATTATTATCAGCCCACAAAGATGTCTCCTTGCAGACTAGTTTGAAAAACACCCCTTGATTTAACCTAAAGGCCTGGTGCTCTCCACATTGAAGTCGTAATATTATCATCTACTAACTTTAATTGGACTTCGTAAGCTTTTATAAACCTATTTTTTATCTCATCATAAACTTTTTTATTCTCTAAATTTGGCTCGTATATCTTATCCCATACAACAAGCTTTTTTGCCGCATCCGATATGCTTTCATATACTCCCGCGCCAACACCTGCAGCCATTGCAGCACCAAGTGCGGTTGCTTCAGTGACTTTTGGGATTTTAACTCTGCACCCTGTCACATCTGCAACTATCTCAGACCAAAGCTCACCTTTGCTTGCACCGCCTGCAAAGACTATAGTCTCTATTTTTATATTTGTAAACTCTTTTATTTTATCAAGATTTATACTTGAGACTATAGCCGCATTTTCTTGCAAACTTCTAAACATTGAAGCACGGTTACAAATGTCTGGGTTTATACTAAGGTTTAAAAAACTAGGAGCCGCATGGTACCATTTGCCGTACTTCATACTATCAGAGAAGATAGGCATAATCCCATAAGAGCCGACTGGAACTTTTGAGGCTTTCTCCTCCATAATAGCATAAACATCAACCCCTCTCTCCTTTGCTTCAAGCTTCTCCATGTCACAAAAAGCGTCTCTAAACCATCTCATGACAAGACCGCTAAAAAACGAGATACCCTCGGCTTGGGATTGATTAGGTATGACATGTGGATTTACTCTTATGCCCATATCTTTAGGCGGCGGCGTATTTTTACCTATATTTACCACTTGTTGCCAAAAGGAGCCGCCAAGAATTGCCGCTTCTCCAACATCTACAACACCTAAACCTGCACATCCCAGCTGAACATCGCCGCCGCCCATTACTACCTTTGTACTAGTTGACAAACCGCTCTCTTTTGATGCTTTGTCTGTTACGCTTCCCATAAGAGTTCCAACCTCTAAAACTTCTGGAAATATATCATCTTTTAATCCTACTCTCTTAGCCATCTGCGGCATCCAATCACGATTTTTCAAAGAAAAGATTCCGGTAGTTCCGCCGTTGCTTGGATCTGTTGCTATAACTCCACAAAGCCGTGCCAATATCCAATCTCCAATCATAGAGATTTTTGCAACACGCTCATAAATCTCAAATCTGTTGTTCTTTAACCACATGATGCGAGGAAGCGCACCCAGAGCAAAAGTCTGCCCCGACTCTTTGTAAAACTCCTCTTCAATCCCTTTAAAGTTCTCTTTTAGATACTTAACCTCTTTATCTGCTCTAGCATCAACATTCGCAACCGCCCAAAGCTCTCTATCATCTTCATCATAAAGCACAATTCCCTCACGCATACTTGTCGCACTAAGAGCCGCTATATCCTCGCCGCTAAGGTTTGCACTATTTAGCGACTCTTTTATACACTCACATGCAAGAGCCCAGTTTGCCTTAAAATCAAAACTCATAGAGTTAGCCACACCCTCCTCTTCAAGGTGCGTCCACTCTCTTTGAGCAACACTTACCTGATTGCCCAAAGTGTCAAATATTACCGCTCGTATGCTTCCGGTTCCTGCGTCTATCGCCATTAAATATTGCATCTGTTTGTTTCCTAAAAATGTTTTTTATCACTATGTTTTTTTGCAGTAATAGTATAATGATTTGCTATTTTTGTAAAGAGCCTTTCTTGCTTGCATGTTATCGTCTTTGTTTAAGCTACATACTGTTTGTTATGTAGTTTTATCAACAATTAACACACATTTTTGCGTGTTATTTCTCAGTAAGACACTTAACACACACTATATAATTAAGAATAATATGCGATTTTTTCTAAAAAGTAAAAAAATATTGAAATTTGTCATATTTTAAACAATTAACACACATTAAACGTGCTAGTTATTTTTGTGTTTTTAAGTTAATACGTATATAATATGCTTGAATAAATAGTTATAGCAAATTTAATATACACTAAGGAGAAACATTGTTATGCCAAATAAAGATGATACATACACAGTTACGTTACAAAAAGCACATATTGAGTGGGGAACGCATAGACATACAAATACTAGAGAGTTAATTTATGGAGAAGGTTATATTCAAATTCCATCAGAATATGCAACAAAGTTTAACATTTATATGAGTAATAAAAAAGGTGCTAATATTGAGTATAAATGTACTTCAAGTGATGGTACTTTAACAGATGTAATATTAAAAGCAAGTGGTAGTCAAGGTCAAGATAATTTATATGCGAAACAGTTTCAAGGTAGTGGCAACTTGAAAACGATTGGAAGTTGGTATAGTAAAATTAAAGCAAAAGTTGGAGATAAAATAAAAGTAACTTTTACAAGCTCTACAAGTATATATGTAGAGAAACTTTAATTAACTATGTAATTAGTAAAATTTAGATAAAATATATAAATAAAAAAATATTGCAATTTGACATATTTTTAAACAAAAATAAAAAAAAGGACTATAATAACATCAAAAAAAGGATGGATTATGAGTAGTAATATACAAAGTTCATTTGATTTTAATGTTCAAGAAAATACTATGACTCAAATAATGAATTATGACAATAAAGCTAAAAATAATTTAAAAGTAGGTGGATTATTTGCTGGAATTGGTGGAATTGAACTTGGTTTTAAAAAAGTAGGTTTTAAAATTTCATGGGCAAATGAGATTGATAAACATGCTGCTATAACCTATAGAAAGAATCATAATCATACTCTTTTTGAAAAAGATTTAAAAGAACTTCAAACAAATGAAGTGGAAAGGATAGATATTTTAACAGGTGGATTTCCATGTCAAGCCTTTTCTGTTGCAGGATATAGAAAAGGTTTTGAAGATGATAGAGGAAATGTTTTTTTTGAAATACTTCGATTTATAGATGACTTAGAACCTCAAGTAATTTTTTTAGAAAATGTTAAAAATTTGCAAGGACATGATGAAGGTAGGACATTCAATATTATTTTGAATGAGCTTGAAAATAGGGGTTATTATATAAGTTATAAAGTTTTAAATAGTGCAGAATATGCTAATGTACCACAAAATAGGGAAAGAATTTATATAGTTGGATTTAAAAATAAAAATGCACATAACAATTTTAACTTCCCTAAACCAAAAAAATTAACCAAAACTGTAAATGACTTATTAGATGATGAAGCAGAAGAAAAATTTTATTACTCTAAAAGCAAATATTATCGACAGTTAAAAGAAGAGATGAAAAACACTGATACTGTTTATCAATGGCGAAGAAAATATGTCAGAGAGAACAAAAGTAAATTATGCCCTACATTAACAGCTAACATGGGTACAGGTGGTCACAATGTACCTCTTATTATTGATAAAAAAGATATTAGAAAACTTACACCAAGAGAGTGTGCAAGATTTCAAGGATATGATGATAACTTTATTTTATGTGATAGTTTAGCACCATCACATCTTTATAAGCAAATAGGAAATTCTGTAACTGTGCCAGTTATAGAAGCGATTGCAAAAGAAATAAAAAAGGCTTTAAATGTGTAAATATATTGATGAATTAAAAGAAAATGATTATAAAAAGAATGCAGTAAAAACGATAGCAACAAAGCATAATTTATCTGAAGCAGAATTAAAAAGATATTATCAAACTAAATTTTTTTATGATATAGCTAATGTTGTTAATTTAAATGAACTATCAAAAATTAATATTGAAGAAATTGAAAAATCTTTAGAAGATGAGACATTAAAAAATGAGTTTAAATTCATCAAAACTGATTTAAAAAAGATTATAGAAAAGTCACTATATATTGCAATGACTAATGGATTTAGTACTAATATTAATCATATTGAAAGCGGTGTAATGACTGCAAATGCAGGAGATAGTGCTGAATTTATATTTGTTGCAAGAGCAATATTAGCAGGGTTTAACTGTAGTAGTGTAGATGTAAGAAGTAGTAGATATGATGCAATAATTGATTTTAATGACAAACTATTACGAGTTCAAATAAAAGGTATTAGCTCTGGAAATAATATTAGTTTTAAAGATAGAGATAGAGGTGGACAAGGTATTGACCACAAACATGAAAGAAATGTAGGTCAAAGAATAACATCTAAAGACTGTGATATTTATGTTGCTGTCGATAAACAGGTTGGTATATGCTACATTATACCAATGAGTTGGGCTGATAAATTAGATGAAGATAAATGTAAAACAGTTAAACTTAGCGATGTTGTAAATTATAAAGAAAACTGGAATATTATAAAAGAAATGACAGCTGACTCTTAGAAGCTATAACAAATCGTAGAAATCGAACAAGGCTACACTGCAAAATATCTAGTTTTTATCTTTTAAAATTGGTTAGATGCAAGACTAAATTTTACTAAGTTATATCGCCTTGTCGCTTAACTCAACCGTTATCCGCTCACTGCGTGACCGTTAGCATCACATTTGTACATTAAGTCTTAATTTGGTACAATAAAAGGACTGAAGGAGATTTTATGCAAATTGTAAATGATATAAAGCCTGTTACCTATCTAAAAAGTAAAGCAGCTGATGTTTTAAAATATATCAATGAAACTCATAGACCTATGATTATCACACAAAATGGTGAAGCTAAAGCTGTTATACAAGATCCAAAAAGTTATGAAGATATGAAAAATGCTCTTACTATAATGAAGCTTCTTTCATTTGCAGAAGAAGATATTAGAAGTGAAAATCTTCAGACTGAAGAAGATGTTTTTAACTCTGTAGAAGAACTCCTTGATAAATGATTAAAATTAATAAAGTTAAATGGACTTCAAATGCAAAAGAAGACCTTTTAAATATTGTTGATTATATCAAAAAAGATAGTTTAAATGCTGCAAGAAAAGTTTATGAACAAATAAAAGAAAAAGTGCAATCTAGCAATTTTTTTCCTTTAAGAGGTAGAGTAGTTCCTGAACTTCTAAAAGAAGGTATAACTATTTATAGAGAACTGATTGCACAACCTTACAGAATAATGTACAAAATTGAAAATGATACTGTTTATATTATGGCTATTTTTGATTCAAGACAAAATGTAGAAGAGCTGTTATTGCAGAAACTATTAAGAGGGAATATGCTAACAAAACAGAGTAGCCAATAAATCACCTAACGGCAATTTATTGGCTATCTTTAACCGTTGTCTGCTCACTGCACTCCCGCTAGCTTGCAAAATAATCACACCATTCTTACCCCAAAACCTCTAGTTCATCACTATATTTTTTTTCACAATACGGCTCATAAGAAGACTTATAAATAGCGTAATGTTTGCTTGCTTTATGTCCATCTAAAGCGGCTTCATCTCTCCAAGACTCAACTGCCATAAATTTTCTCGGGTTGTTTTCATACACAAAAATATCGTAAAATATGCAGCCATCTTCTGCTTTACTTGGCTTAACCATTGCAGTTAAAAGCTCTTTCATTTTAGCTTCACTACCCTCTTTTGCTATAAAAGTTACTCTTTTTGTTATTGTCATGTTATATTTTCCTCTGCCTATTTTTTAATCGTAGCGATTATAGCAAAAATGGGTAATTTGACTATAATAATAAAAAAATTAGGATATTTTATTTGGATTTAATACTGCAGATTGAAGATTTAATAGAAAAAAACGGTAGTGATTTTGAGCTATCAAAGCTCTTTAAAGCTTTTATCCGTGAGTATAAAACTTCACTAAGTGAGTTGTTTAAAAAAAATCAGGGAAAAGATTTTCTTGTCCGCCATACAAAACAGCTCGACTCCATTATAACTTTGATGTACAAAACTACGCTAAGACGCATCTTTGGCAACTATCTTCCCATGAGAAGCTCCATCCCCATAGCGATTATCGCTCTGGGAAGCTACGGTCGCGAACAGCTCTGTGTCCACAGTGATGTGGATCTGCTTATAGTCTATGAAAAAGTAGACGGCTTTAACAGCGAACTCATAATAGAGAAGTTTTTCTATCTTGCTCTTGATGCTGGACTGAAACTTGGACATAGAGTTCATGAGGTAAACGACCTTTTTGCCCCAAGCAAAGAGGATATTACCATTAGAACGGCATTGATGGAAGCCAGATTTGTAACAGGTTCTACGCTTACATGGCATGAGACAAGCAAAGAGCTAAATAGGATACGCCTCCATAGTCAAAAAGAGTTTATTCTCTCAAAAGTCAAAGAGTCGCAGCTAAGACGTAAAAAGTACCCGACATCAATGCAGCCAAATATCAAAGAGAGTGTCGGCGGACTTCGCGACTCCAACTCTATCTTTTGGATTGCACATACAATCTACGGAGTTACAACGCTCAAAGATTTAGCAGGCACTCTATTCTCGGATGAGGAGTACAGAGAGTATAGAGCAGCACTGGAGCTACTTTTTCGTACAAGAAGCGCTCTTCATCTTATTACAAACAAGCAAGAGGACAGACTTCTTCTAGAGTTTATACCCGAAGTAAGCCGTCTTCTTGGATTTACCAATCAACAGAAGATGGTTTCAAAAGTTCTTGAAGCGCAGTGGCGTATAAGCAACTTTACGCAAATATTTATTAAAAAGATGATTCGTCCTTACATTGCCGATATGTCACAGCTTGGGGAGTTTAGAAAAAATCGTATATACAAAGGCATCTATAAGCTAAATGATAGAGTCTATGCCTCCTACAACCTTACGACTCTCCCACTTAACAAGCTGCTTGAGATTTTGGTATCGCTGGAAGATAAACCATACCATTTTGATGCCGGATTTTTAAATCAACTTACATATACAAAGATAAAGTATCCGCTTCAAGCAAAAACATACTCACTTCTAAAAGAGCTCTTCAAAAAAAGATATATGTACCCGTTTTTAAAACTATTTTACGATGCAGGAATCCTCCATCATCTGTTTGGCAACTTTAAAAAAGTGCTTCATCTGCCTCAGTTTGACGGATACCATCACTATCCGGTAGATATTCACTCCATAAAATGTGTAGAGGCACTTGAGAATATCAAAGAGCCTTTTATCAAAAAACTACATGATGAGTTTAGCAGCGATGAGAAACTTTTACTAAAGATTGTAACTCTATTTCATGACAGCGGAAAAGGAAGAGTGCAAGATCACAGCGAAGTGGGAGCTAAACTCATAGCCGCTTTTGCCCAAAAAATGAAACTCAAAGAGGAGGAGAAAGAGAGATGCGTTACTCTAGTAAAACAGCATGTAACCATGAGTAATGTAGCACATAGAGAAAATATACATAATGAAAAAACGCTCTATAAGTTTATGTCAAACGTGGGAGGCATAAAAAATCTGAAACTCCTTTACGTTCTTACCTATGCGGATATAAACGGAGTCGGCGAAGGTGTTTACAACTCTTTTACATCTAAACTTTTGCGCGAGCTCTATATAAACGCACTTGAGGTCGCACAAAACCGCCAAAGAATAACCGACGCATCAAAAAGGATAAACAGCGAAAGGCGCGTCGCAAAACTTCAGGAGTTTATTGAGTTGCCAAAACTCCTACAGAGCAAACTTCTACGAATTGAGTCAAATCTCTTTTTTCTAAAACATACACCTCATGATATTATAGAGATAGCCAAGAAAGCCTCAAAGACAAAAGAGTATGACTTCTCTATTAATTTGCAAAGCTCTTTGGTAATTGAGATATACAGAAAACTCCCGCTAAATATAGGCTATCTTCTGGCATCTCTAAGCCACCTTGATGTTGCATCAATGGAGATATTTACCCTCTTTGACGACGTTAAGTATTTTAAGATAGAGTTTATAGAGCATGTGGATGATAGTGAGACGATTCACATAGAAAATATAATCAACAACGCTTTTGACATGAGCAGAGATATAAAACTAAAAGATGTAGTTATAAATAAAAATGAGATAGATATAGATTGTGAACACTCGCTCACCTATGCAGAAGTTTGCATAAACACACAAAACCAAAAAGGTCTTTTGGCTTATATTATGGTCTGTTTTGAAGAACTTAGCATAAATATTGTCACCGCTAAAATTCATAGCACCAAAAATAGGGTAAGAGACAGCTTCTTAATAGAAAAACAAAACGATATATGTAATAATGTCAAAAAAATTTATATGTTATTAACAAAAAACTCTAGAATCTGGCGTGACAACGCCTAGCTTCAGTGCCATAGCGGCTAGCGAAGATGGCGGAATTACTTCCGACATCGTTAAAAATAAATTAAGGGAATAAAATATGTGTGGAATCGTCGGCTACTTAGGGAAAAAAAATACAAAAGAAATTTTACTTGATGGCTTAAAAGAGCTT
>NZ_JALOAA010000029.1 GCF_023229025.1 Sulfurimonas sp. | reverse complement strand
GTAAGCTAAAAGCTCGGCTTTTTTATCTGTATCGACTAAGTAGGCTACTTGATTGATAGCATCTACAGTTGAGTTCTTTTTAGATGCTTCAATAAATGCCGGTTTTGTTAGTATAAGTTTTGATAGCTTTCTTACCTTGTCGCTGTAGGTTGCAGAAAATAGGAGGGTCTGATGCCTTTTTGGCAGAAGTGGGTGGATGTTTTTTATCTCTTTTACAAAACCCATATCTAACATTCTATCTGCCTCATCAAGGACAAAAATCTCTACATCTGAGAGACTCAGACCCTTTCCTATATGCTCAATAACTCTACCGGGTGTCGCAATGACAATATCAACTCCCTCTCTTAAGAGCTTCTGCTGAGCCTCTAAATCCTTGCCGCCGACTAAAACGACAATCTTTAATGACATATTTTTTGCATACTTTTGTAAATCATCATATATTTGAATAGAGAGCTCTCTTGTAGGAGAGAGTATAATCCCCCTCAAAACCCTGCTTTGCTCCGCCGATGTTTTTCTGAGTCTCTGCAACATAGGAAGTCCAAATGCGGCAGTTTTTCCCGTTCCTGTTTGAGCTGTAGCAAAAATATCACTTTTTGCCAAAACTAGAGGGATTGCTCTTGTCTGTATGCTTGTAGGTTTTTCATAGCCCATATCTTTTATGGCACTAAGAAGTTGTTTTATAACTCCCAATTTTTCAAATGACATCAATTTACCTACTTTCTTTTATTGATGCAATTTTAACATATTATTAAAAAAATAAGTTTTATCTAGATATAATCACTTCACATTTCAAAATGGCATAAATTATGATTAGAAAAACATTTAAAAACTTAAATGCAAGTGAAAAATTAAAAACTTTTATACAAAAGCACAAAGTACCTACCGAGTATCTATCTGCCAATAGAAAGATGGTCTCTAGAGCTGTTTTTATAGGGCTTTTTATAGCTTTTATTCCGATGCCTATGCAGATGCTTGCAGTTGTCATACTAATACCTTTTATAAGGTTTAACGTGCCTATCGCCCTTGCTATGTGTTGGTTAAGCAACCCTTTTACTATGCCGGCTATGTACTACATGGAGTATATGACGGGGAGCTTTTTATTGGGTATGGAGACGACGCCTGTTGAGCTAACGGTTGAGTGGTTTAGGCAAAATATTGGAAATATTTTCATTCCTCTGTATGTAGGAGCTGCTTTTTACTCAATAGTAGGCTCTTCTGTAGGATACTATCTAGTTAACCACCTATGGAGAAGTTCTGTTAAAAAAGATCAAATTTCTCGTAAAAACGGTACCTACAAAAGAGCATCTAAAAGTAAAAAAAAGAGTACTAAAACTAATAAGTCTAAATCTTAGCAACTCTATTTTTAAAATATACCCATACAATAACACCTATTAAGCTCATAGCTAGACTCATAACTTGTCCTTGTGTTATAGCGTTGCAACAGATATATCCTATCTGGATATCGGGTGCACGCCAAATCTCTGCAATAGCGCGCAGTAACCCATAACTCACCCCATAAACTAAAATCAGCTCTCCACTAAATTTTTGGTAATTTCTGTAGGTATATACAACTATAAATACGCCAACTCCTTCTAATACTGCTTCATAAAGTTGAGAGGGGTGTCTTAAAACTCCATCTACTAAAATCCCCCATGGTACATCCGTCTCTCTGCCGATAAGCTCTTTGTTTAAAAAGTTTCCTATACGCCCAAAAACAAAAGCTAACGGCACACTAAGAGCCACCAAATCCATTATCTTACCAAGAGCGATTTTATGTTTTTTGGAGTACATATAGCTGCTTATTAAAAAACCAAGTACGGCACCATGATAGCTCATACCGCGAATTCCTACAAACTCACCGTCAACAAAAGGATTAAATATCTGCCAAGGATGGGAGAGGTAGTAAAGAGTTTGGGGGTCATAAAAGAGTATATATCCCAATCTTGCGCCGAGTATAACGCCGATTTCTACATAGATAAAATATATATCTATCCCTTTAGCACCAAAATCAAGACCATCTTTTTTAATAAAATATTTTCCGATAAAAAGAGCGCTCAAAAGTGCCAAGACGTACATGATTCCATACCAATGAACAGGCACAAAGAAGAGATTAAAAGCTACCGGATCAAAGGTTTCATATATATTGTTCCATGCAGACATTTTGCTTTAATCTCTCAAAGCTTCTGCAATTAGCTCTATAGGATTTTTAAAGATAGTTTTAGTGTCCGTATAACCCAAAGATGAGTTTATCTGCATTCTACATGCACTACACTCAGCACTTACAACATCAGCCTTTGTCTTGTTTATCATATCTGCCTTAGGGATTCCTGCCGCTTTTGCAAAATGATACTTCTCACTCTGCATTGTAACACCGCCAAATCCGCAACAGCTGTTTGGGTCGCTCATCTCAACAATATCATAATTTTTACTTATTAGATTTCTCGGCTCTTCATAAAGTCCCTGCATTTTTTTAGCATGACAAGGGTCGTGATAAGTTACTATTTTTGTATCTTTTTTCTTTGAAGCCAAAAGCTTTTCAAGTTCTGTGTGGTGCTGTAGCCACTCGGTTGCCATAAAGATTTTATCTCTAATGGCAACTGCTCTTGCCTTCCACTCCGGTTGGTCATGAAAGTAGTGCTCATAATCAATCTTGAGCATAGCGCTACATGTAGCTTCAGGAACTATAATGGCTTCAACATCTTTACTAAAGCTCTCAAAGTACTCTATATTGAACTTTGCATTATAATCAACCGTATAAAAATCTCCCGTAAAATAAGCAGGCGCTCCGCAGCACTTCTGATCTTTTGCCAAAAATGCGTCAATCTCTAAATGCTCTAATATCTCCAAGAGTGAATTTCCGACATTTACGTAGTTGTAGTTACCCAGACACCCTATAAAAACAGCTACTTTTCTTTTTCCACCGTTGTCTATATTCTCTTTATGAGAGTTCAAAAAAGATACTTTTTTAAGACTCGGAAGAACTCTGTCTGCTTTTAGCATAGGAAGATTAAAACGACCCGTCATGGAGTCGGTATCTGCTTTTATCTTAAATCCGCAAGTCTGAAACACCCACCCGAGTTTAAAAGCAATATCATTTAACCAGCGGTGGCGAAGAAGCAAGAAGAATGCTCTTTTGTACCAAGCTATGCCAAATTTCTTGCCAATATCCGCTCTTACTTGCTCTATTACCATATCGGTTGGAAGTGATTTTGGGCAGACCTCGACACATGCAGTACATAAAAAGCAGCTCTCAAAGATATCTTTTGCGTTTTGATCAAGTTCAAGATTACCTTTATGATAAGCTCCTAAAAGGTCTAAAAAACCCCTTGGAGAAGTAACTTCGTCTGCATTAACATTGTGAATAGTACAAACCGGAATACACTTCCCGCACTTAATACACTCATCAGTTATAGCACTAAAGTTAAAAATTTCTTGTGCGGTTTTGCTCATGGCTATACCGTTTTAGAGAATGTTTTAGAGCTTGCAGCGTGTTTTTTCATATAGGCATCAAAAGGCATCGCAATGTTTCTAATAAGAAGGGTCCCTGTCTCGGAGCACTCTATAAAATCATCATCAATAGTTAATAGCTCATCCTCTTCAAAAGGCTTAAGAGCCTCAATTGCATCTGCAAAATAGCTTTTAAATTCAATACCAAAGAGCTTTTCAAATCTTTTAATATCAAGCTTAAAGTTACTCATAAGCTCCATAATAACGAATTGTCTAATTTGGTCATCTTCGTTTAAAACAATACCGCGCTCAAATGGAAGTTTTCCTGCGTCTATTGCCTCCTCATAATCCCTCATCTCTTTGAAGTTCTGAGCATAGTGCGCAACACCTTCACCGATGGATGTAAGTCCTACTCCTATAAGGTCGGCACCGCCTTTTGTAGTGTAGCCCTGAAAATTTCTATGCAACTCGCCTTTTTTAATCGCCCTAAATAGTTCGTCCTCAGGTTTTGCAAAATGATCCATACCAATCATCTTATAGCCGTTTGATGTTAAAAAGTCGATAGTCTCTTGCATTATACTAAGCTTCTCATCAGGTAGAGGCAGGGTTGTCTCATCTATTTTACGCATCGTCTTTTTCATCCATGGAACATGCGCATAATTAAATACCGCAAATCTATCCGGATTTAGTGTGATTGCAAGAGATAACGTCTCTTTAAAAGTCTCTAGTGTTTGAAATGGAAGTCCGTAGATAAGATCAACGTTTACTGAGACCATATTGTATTTTCTTGCCAGATCCATAGCTTTTTTTGTTACATCATATGGCTGTATTCTATGAATTGCCTGTTGAACTTTTTCATTAAAATCTTGTATCCCAAAACTAACACGGTTAAATCCATTTTCGCTTAAAACCCTCATCTGATTTTCATCTATATGGCGAGGATCTATCTCACAACTAACTTCAGAGTCATCAGTAAAATTCGGGAAGTAAGAGCGAATCTCTTTTATAACCTCTTCTAACTGTGAGGCACTAAAAAATGTAGGTGTTCCGCCACCAAAGTGCATCTGAATTACGTTACGAGAGCAGTCTACATGTGAAGAGAGTATCTCTAGCTCTCTTTTTAGATACTCTAAGTACCTCATCATTTTGTCTTCTTTTGAAGTAAAGACTACATTACAGCCACAAAAATAACATGCATTTTTGCAAAACGGTAGATGAAAATAGAGACTCAAAGGACGAGACGAATCTTGCGATTTAAGCTTTTGTATATACTCATCATATCCAAAGGAGTCACTGAACTCCAGAGCTGTAGGATAGCTTGTGTAGCGAGGTCCCGGTTTTGAGTATTTTGTGAATTTTGCAAAATCTAGCATATGTGTCCTTAATTAATCTTACTTATATTTTATAATTGTGGCGATTATCTCTAAAAAGTGTTGAAATTATCATTAAATCTAATTTTCAAATCGCCCAGATAACTTTTTATAAACATCGCAACTCTCTAGAAGTTCGCTATGTTTTCCGCTTGCTATTATCTTACCCTTTTGCATTACCAAAATCTTATCTGCACTCTGGATTGTGCTTAATCTATGAGCAATTGTTATGGTAATTTTATCTTTTGTGTACTCATGTAGAGCATTTTGGATTCTCTTTTCGCTCTCATTATCCAAAGCTGAAGTTGCTTCATCAAAAAGTAGCAGCGATGCATGTTTATAGATGGCTCTTGCTATCGCGATACGCTGTCTTTGACCGCCTGATAGGTTTGAACCATACTCCTCCATCTTTGTATATATCCCATCCTCTAGAGAGCTTACAAACTCATATGCATCTGAGAGCTTGAGAGCTTCTATGACTCTTCTCTCATCTATCTCCTGACCATAAGCTACATTTGCCGCAAGAGTATCTTGAAATATATAAACTCTCTGCGTAACAAGCGAAATGTGATGTTTTAGAGAATCCTGAGTAAACTCTTTTATATTTACACCGTTTACAAGAACTTCCCCGCTATATGGGTCATAAAAACGCAAAAGCATATTTATAAAAGTGCTTTTTCCTCCTCCGCTATCTCCGACAAGTGCAATATTCTCTCCACGCTTTATATCTACGCTTACATCATCTAAAGCATAGGAGTCATCATATTTAAGCTTGACATTTTTAAACTCTACATGAGTTATATCATCTTTTAATATCTTACCCCCGTCGATAATTTTGTTTTGCATGTCAAGAACTCTAAAAACCCTCTGGCTTGCAGCAACTGCATCTTGAATTTTTGAGTAAATTGAGCCTATACGTCTAATGGGTTGAAAAACAAGTCCAACTGCAGTTATAAACGCGGTAAACTCTCCAACGCTCATTCGCCCCTCATAAACCTCTTGTCCACCTATAAATATTACTGCCGCTAGTCCTGCCGCTCCCACTATCTCCATAAGCGGAGATACTATATCGCCGACATATACAGACTTCATGTTTATCTTAAAAAACTGCCAATTTTGCACACTAAATCTATCTAGCTCAAATCTCTGCGTAGCATTGGCTTTTATAATTTCGCTGTTATTAAATACTTCCGTTAACCTGCTGACAACATCTGCATTTTTCTCTTGAGAACGATGGGAGTATTTTTTAAGCTTTTTTCCTATTAACAAGATAGGATATACGGCAATCGGAAGAACAACTAGCGAGTAAAAAGCAAGCATTGGGTTTAAATATATAACATAACCAACAAGAGCGACTACGGTTAAACTCTCACGAAATAGTTCAGGTAGCATATTTGAGACAAAATATCTTATGCGATCTATATCGTTTGTGACCCTTGAGATAAGCTCACCGCTTCGGTTTAGATATAAAAATTTCATATCAAGATTTATGATTTTCTCTAGCAGTATCTCTCTAAATCTCGTAACAATATGTTGCCCGATGTAGTTCATAAAAACCGACTGCATATATCTGCCTACTGATTTAAAAAAGTATATGCCGATAAGTCCAAGCGGAATCATATAGAGCATCTGCTCTTTTTTCTCTATAAACATCTCATCCATCAAAGGCTTCATGATGTGTGCGGTCGCAGTAGTAGCACTTACGGTAAAAATAATACCGACAAGAACCAGAAAATATTGGAGCTTATACTCTTTTATATATGGCCAATATCGTTTTAAAATTTTTTTCAATAACCATCCCAAACTTCTATTTTGGAGTGAATTTTATCTAAAAAACAGAAATAACCCTCAAATTATCTATTTTTCATCATCTTTTATGTAAAATCCTACTTATGAAAATATGTATAGTAAAACTCTCGGCAATGGGCGACATCATACATGCAATGACGGCTTTGCAGTTTATAAAAAAAGAGCTTCCGGATGCAAAAATAGACTGGGTAGTTGAGAGTGCCTTTAGCGACGTGTTAAAGAACAATCCGGATATAAACAATACTCTTCCCGTAAATCTAAAATCAATAAAAAAGAAAAAGAGCGAGATCTTTAATCAATACAAGCTTATAAAAGAGTACTCAAAAAACAGTTATGACATCGTTATTGATGCTCAAGGACTCTTAAAGTCAGCAATCGTTGCCAGACTTATCGGCGCAAAAGTTATAGCTGGTTTTGACAAAGAGTCGATTCGAGAAGGAATTGCTTCGTTTTTTTACAATAAAAAAGTCCATATTGCTTACGATGCAAATACTATAGACAGAAATGTTGCCGTAATCTGCAAACCGCTTGGCATTAAAGTTACAAGCGAACAAATCATAAATAAAGAGAAATTTCTCTTTTGGAGCTCACATGTAGATAATCTGCCGGAAATTTTTAATCTTTTTGTTATAGGTTCAACATGGGAGAGCAGAAACTATCCAAAAGAGAAGTTTGTAGAGATTGCAGAGGCTTTAAAAACAGATACCTACATAATTTGGGGTAGCAAAGAGGAGTATCAAAAGGCGCTTTGGATGCAAGAGCAGTCCGAGTTTTTACATATTCTGCCTCGCTGCTCTTTGGATGAGCTAAAATTTGTCATCTCAAAATGTAATTTGCTCATTGGGAATGACACCGGTCCGACGCATATGGCTTGGGGGCTTAATGTGCCATCAATCACCATCTTCGGACCCACTCCTATAAATCGTGTCTATGTTACACCTATAAACAGAGTTATAAAATCAAGCAGTGAAGTAAACCACTACAAGCTAAATAAAAATGACTTCTCTATACAAGAAATCAAATCAAACAAAATCGTAGAAATAGCTAATGAACTTATATGCAATAGCGTTATTAAGTAAGTTTTTGCTAAAATTCAACTAATTTAAACAAGGTGATATTTTAAATTATGAACATACTTATATTTACTTCAACAGGTGATATATCAACATTTAATAGCCAAAGACCAGAGTTAGAGATATATGTTTCCTTAGCCAAAAATGGACATAAGCTAGTGTTAATGGCTCAAGACAATGGTATATATTGCAAAAGACTTATTGAGCATGGAGTAGAAATCGTACATGCCCTACACTCAAAAAAAATAGATTTAAAAAATATAATACTCGCAAAAAAAATAATTAAAGAAAAAAAAATTGACATACTCTATGCAACATCTTCAAGAGGCATATCAAATGCAATTTTTGCCTCACTGTTTACAGATGTAAAACTAGTAACATACAGAGGAACAACAGGAGGTCTTTACAGGTATGACCCCAGCGCGTATCTAAACGCACTAAATCCAAGAGTTGACGGTGTAGTTTGCGTCTCAGAGTCTGTAGAGCGACATGTTAAAAAACAGCTCTTTAGTAATACTCAAAAAGCTGTCACTATATATAAAGGGCATGATGTAGAGTGGTATGACCAAGCTCCTGCTAATCTTGGAGAGTTTAAAACGGACAAAAACAACTTTAATGTTGCTTTTGTAGGAAACGTAAGACCTCACAAGGGTCTTATCTATGTTTTAGAAGCAATGAAATATGTCTCAGATTTACAAAACCTGCATCTTCTGCTTATAGGAGACAAAATATCCCAAGAACCGCACGCATCCAGTATAAAAAATAGCGGTATGAGCGAAAGAATACATATAACGGGATACAGGAGTGACGTTCCAAGCATCATATCTGCATGTGACATATTAATCCACGCTTCGACAAGAAAAGAGGGGCTACCAAGGGTTATTTTAGAGTCTTTGGCCAGCGGAACCCCTGTTATAGCATCTGCAAACGAAAGCTCTTTAGAGATAATAGAAGACAGCGTAAACGGCTTTATTGTACCCATAAAAGACGCAAAAGCAATAGCACAAAAAATAAGAGAGCTGTACGACTCACCGCAGACTCTGCAAAATCTAAAAGAGCATGCTAAAGATGTCATAAAAAATAAGATGTCGCATGAGAACACTGTAAAAAAATATATAGAGTATTTTGAATCTCTTTTAAAAAAATAAAAGGTCGCTATTTAAGCATAAGAGGAAAGTTACTTGACTATAATTACAAAGAATAAAACAAAGCATTAAGGATTAGATGAAAATGAAAGGGATTATACTAGCCGGCGGGAGCGGCACAAGACTTTACCCTATAACAAAAGGGATAAGCAAGCAGTTAGTTCCCATCTATGATAAACCGATGATATATTATCCCTTGTCCGTTTTAATGCTTGCGGGAATCAAAGAGGTATTAATTATTTCTACTCCTCATGACCTGCCGCGATTTGAAGAGCTTTTAGGCAACGGAAGTGATCTGGGAATGAAATTTTCTTATGTTGCGCAGCCCTCCCCCGACGGGCTTGCACAAGCTTTCATACTTGGCGAAGAGTTTATAGGAGACGACGATGCTTGTTTGGTTCTCGGAGATAACATATTTTACGGACACGGTCTTACAGAGCTTTTGGCTACCAGCGTAAAAAACGTAAAAGAGGAGAACAAAGCAACTGTATTTGGCTATTATGTAAGCGACCCACAGAGATACGGAGTAGCTGAATTTGACTCAGAGGGAAATGTAACGAACTTGGAAGAGAAACCGAGCAACCCAAAAAGCAATTATGCAGTTGTAGGGTTATATTTCTACCCAAATGACGTAATTAAAAAAGCGAAAAATGTAAAACCTAGTGCTAGAGGCGAGCTAGAGATAACCACGCTAAACCAAGACTATTTAAACGAAAAAAGATTAAAAGTTGAACTAATGGGGCGTGGCTATGCATGGCTGGACACAGGCACACATGAGTCACTGCTTGAAGCCTCCCAATACATTGAGATTTTAGAAAAACGCCAAGGGCTAAAAGTAGCATGCCTTGAGGAGATAGCTTACGAGATGGGCTATATAACAAAAGAGCAGCTTTTATATCTTGCTGAACCGCTCAAAAAAAATCAATATGGACAGTATCTTATAGCAAAAGCAAAGAGAGGCAAGTATTATGACCATTAACCCAACACTCTTAAGCGGAGTCTTTGAGATAATACCGTCTGTTTTTAGAGACAACAGAGGTTATTTTACAGAAAGCTTTAGACTTGATGTAATGCAAAAAGAGCTTAATCTTACAAAACCTTTTGTTTTAGAGTTTGAATCAAGATCTCTTAAAAATACACTAAGAGGATTGCACTATCAGATAGAGCCGCACGCACAGTCAAAGCTTGTAAGCGTAAGTTATGGAAAAGTTTTGGATATTCTTGTAGATATCAGAAAATCATCAAAAACTTTTATGCAGCATATCTGTGTAGAGTTAAGTGATGAGAACAACAAGCAGCTCTATATACCTGAAGGTTTTGCACATGGATTTTTAGCCCTATCTGACACAGCCGTAATGCACTATAAACTTGACGGCTATTATGATGCAGAGTCATATACCGGCATAAACATCTTTGACAAAGAGCTAAATATTGAGCTTCCCATAGATAGAGATTCACTCATAATTTCACAAAAAGATATAGAGTTGCCATCTTTAAAAGATGCCACACTATTTGAATAAAAGAGTATTATGAAAAAAAAGCTAATAATTACTGGTGCAAGCGGATTTATAGGAAGCTATCTACTTAAGAGCATATTGGAAGATGGCGAGTTTGAACCAATTGTTTTAGTAAAAAGCACTTCTGATTTATTTAGAATAGAGAAGCTTCTTGAAAAGTGCAAAGTTTACCATGTGGATAAAACAGATATAGAGACAATCTTTACTCAAAACAGCATCTACGGTGTGCTGCATTTGGCAACACTATATAAAAAATCACACAGCAGTAGCGATATTGAAGAGATGATATATTCAAATATAACATTTCCCACAAAACTAATCGAATCAGCTGCCAAACATAAGTGCAAGTTTTTTATAAATACAGGAACTTTCTTTGAGTATGACCTCTACTCAAATCCAATCAGGGAATCCTCAAAACAGACGCCTTATAACCTCTATGCCTCAACCAAAGCTGGATTTAACTCTGTTCTTAGCTACTATGCTAATACTTCGGCATTAAATATTGTGAGTCTAAAGCTTGCTGCCCCGTTTGGGTATAACGACAACCATAAATTAATTCCGTTTTTAATAAACTCTCTGCTTGAGAACAAAGAGGTCATACTTGAAAAAGGTGAGCAGGAGTGGGATTTTGTATATGTCAAAGATGTAATAGAAGCATTTAAAAAAGCTATATTATTTTCATCAAACAGCCAAAGAAGCCTGCATGAAGATATATTAATAGGAACCGGCCTTAAAGTAGCCGTAAAAGAGATTGCAGATATATTAAACAAACTACATGGAGAGAAGCTGATAAAATGTACAAAAGAGTACCCATGCAGCCAAATATTTGAAGCATATACAGACAACTCAAAAGCAAAAAATATGCTTCAGTGGCTCCCGAAGTATTCAATAGAAGAAGCGTTAAATGAGACATATAATTTATATAAGGAAAACAGAAAATGAAAGATAAAATTTTAGAGTTAGTAGCAGAGTTTATAGATAAACAGGAGAAAAAATTTATACCTGGTGAGTCAATAGTTCAATACACTGGACCAACAATAGATAAAGATGAATATACAGCAATTATCGGTACCGTTTTAGATGGCTGGTTCGGGCTTGGGGCTCAAGCTACAGAATTTGAAGCTAAAGTTGCTCTAAGACTTGGAAAACTCCATGCTGTGTATGTAAACTCCGGCTCATCTGCAAATTTAATAGCTCTAGAGACCATGAAAGAGATCTACTGCAAAGAGAAAAAAACATATAAGATAATAACACCTGCCGCATCATTCCCGACTACTGTCAATCCTATAATCCAACTGGGGTTTGAGCCTCTATTTGTAGATGTTGAACTTGGTACATACAACATGGTTGACGAACAAGTTCTAGACGCCCTAAAGGATGATGACGTTATCGGCATCATGTATGCACACCCGCTTGGTATTCCTGTTGCAAATACTAAAAAATATTATGAACTGATTAAGCAAAAAGGTGGTTTTTTAGTGGAAGATTGCTGTGATGCTCTTGACTCTACATATAATAACGGTGATTTGGTAGGAAAGTATTCCGATGCTGCTACATTGTCATTTTATGCAGCTCACCACATTACAACCGGAGAAGGCGGAATGGTTGCATTCTCACAAAGAAGTGCTGCAAACATTGCCAGATCATATAGAGACTGGGGGCGCGCATGTTTTTGTTCCGGCAAAGATGTCCTCTCATCTACCGGGGCATGTAACAAAAGATTTGCGGATTGGCTTGGAACAGGCGTGATAACCGACCACAGATACGTATATGACAGAATAGGCTACAACGTAAAACCTCTAGAGCTTCAAGCTTCTATGGGACTGGCACAGCTAAAAAAACTAGATGCTCTGACACAAAAAAGAAAAGATAACTACACATGCTTAAATAACTTTATGAAAAGATATGAAAAATACTTTATCTTGCCTACGACAGTTGAAGGAACTACAGCTTCATGGTTTTCATACCCTATAACCATCAAAGACGAAGCACCATTTAAGAGAGCCGATATAGTTGAGTTTTTAGAAGAGAATAAAATTCAAACAAGAAACTTTTTTGCAGGTAATCTGCTTGACCATCCTGCCTATAAACAATTTGATTTTGATCTGAGATACCCACTTGATAATGCATCAAAAATCACAAACCAAACATTTATGATTGGTGTATGGCCTGGGCTAAATGAAGAGATCTATCAATATGTATTTAAGGTATTTGAAGATTTTTTTGCAACTAGAGGTCTAAAATAGCATGAATATCTTACTGACTGGCACTGCAGGATTTATCGGAAGCAATTTTGTTCCATATTTTTTAGAGAAATACCCGGAGTATAATCTTGTAAACCTTGACCTTTTGACATATGCGGGAAATCTTGAAAACTTAAAAGAGTGCCAAAACAATCCAAGATACAAGTTCATAAAAGGCGATATCTGCAACCGCGAGTTAGTAGAGTTTATATTTAACGAGTACGACATAGAGGGAGTTATCCACTTCGCGGCGGAATCACATGTGGACAACTCTATTAAAAACCCAGGGGTCTTTATAGAAACAAATGTCAACGGTACTTTTACTCTGATAGATGTAGCATACAAATATTGGATGGATAAACCATTTACATATAAACAGAAGTATCAAAACTGCAGATTCCATCATATCAGCACCGATGAAGTCTACGGCACCCTTGGAGAGAGCGGTCTATTTAGCGAAACAACTCCTTATGCACCTAATTCTCCATACAGTGCATCAAAAGCAAGCAGCGACATGATAGTTCGAAGCTATCAAGAGACTTATGGCTTAAACACGGTAATAACAAACTGCTCAAACAACTACGGCCCTAAACAGCATGACGAAAAACTAATACCTACCATCATAAGAAATGCGCTGGCGGGTAATCCTATTCCCATATACGGTGATGGTAAAAATATACGAGACTGGCTCTACGTGCTTGACCACTGCAAAGGGATAGATCTGGCTTATCATAAAGGCAAAGGCGGAGAAGTGTATAACATAGGCGGAAGAAACGAGCGAACAAATCTTCAAATAGTCAATACTATTTGTGAGATACTAGACAATAAAGTTCCAACAGACAAAAGCTATAAAGAGCTCATCACATTTGTTGAAGATAGAGCTGGGCATGACAGACGCTACGCCATTGATGCCTCTAAGATAGAAAACGAGCTCGGCTGGAGAGCCGATGAGACTTTTGATACCGGCATAATAAAAACAATCGAGTGGTATTTGAAAAAGTATAATAAGGGTATGCATGAGTAAAGAGTTCAACCCTCTAGTTACTTTTTTTATACCAAGCTATAACCATATCAAGTATGTGGAAAAATCTATAGTCTCTGTATGTGAACAGACATATAAAAACTTAGAAATCATTATTATAGATGACGGCTCAACGGACGGCTCTCATCATTTAATTTTAAAATTGCAAAAAAAATATGGTTTTAAATATATTCATAGACTAAACAAAGGTTTAATAAAAACACTTAATGAAGCATTAGAGATAGCCAATGGAGAATATATCTGCTGGGGTGGCTCTGATGATTACTTTGCCTTGGATAAAGTTCAAAAACAGGTGGATTTTTTTAAAACACACCAAGAGTATGCAGTTTGCTATGGCAAGATGATCTATATTGACAGTAACGGCAATATAAAAAAAGAGGCAAAAACAAAATATAATGCCTCCGGTTTTGTTTTTGACAAACTTCTATACAGAAATTTTATTACACTGCCTACAGTAATGGTTAAAACTTCTGTCATAAAAGAGTTCGGCGGCTTTGATGAAAGATTTTTTCTTGAGGATTACCCTTTATGGCTAAAAATTTCAAAAAAATACAAAATAGGTTTTCTTGATGAAGTTTTAACTTACTATAGACTGCACGACTCAAATGTCAGCGGAGATCTCTTTAAAATGATAAAAGAAATAGAACATATTCTAGCTGATTATAAAAATGAACCTGAATACAAAAAAGCGATTAAAATGTTGCACTACAGATGGTTCTGCGATCTGTCAAAACATAACAACAAAGAGATGACAAAAGAGTATATGAAAAAATCATTTCTTTACTCATTTTACAAACCAAGATATATTAATAGTTTATTGAGATATTACTTGAAGGGAAAAAATGCATAAAAGCAGCACTGCCGTTATTTGCCTATCTCCAAATAGCGGAGGTATGGAGATTAATGCTATGAAACTGGCACAAAAGCTCAGCCTGCATTCAAATATAACCCTGATCGCAAAAGAAAACAGCTTTATCAAAAACAATCACTCCAAATATATACAAAACAGCCAGGTCAATATAGAAACAATAAAGTTTCGCTCCTCCATAAGCTTCTCAATATATTCAAGGACAAAAGAACTCATAAACAAAAATAATATTAAAAATGTCATATTTTTTGGAGCAAGTGAATTAAAATCGCTCTATTTTGCATTTTTAGGTCTTGATATAAATTTGATTATTGTGCACAGCACCACAAAGTCTACTCCAAAAAAAAGTTTCTTTCACAGACTGATTTACAGTGACGTCAATTGGCATATTGCAATATGCAAACATCTTGAGAAGAATGTAAAAAAGATAATTCCTTTTGGAAAAAAAAGCCGGCTGAAAGTCATATACTCCTCTTTTGATATAAAAAAGATACAAAAAAATACAGACGAAAAAATTCTTACAATACTCCATACCGGGAGAATAGCTGAAGGAAAAGGGCAGACAGATGCCATAAAAGCTTGTAAAAGCCTATTTGAAAATAACATAGAGTTCAATTTTTTTGTGGTTGGTGGTTTTGAGAACGATGCTTATAAAAATAAGTTTATGGATTTATACAACGATTTACCATACAAAGACAAAATAGTTTTGGTCGGATTCACAAATGACGTTGAATCATACACTGCAAGATCGGATATTTTCTTATTTCCTAGCTACGGAGAAGGTTTAAGCAATGCTTTTGTTGAGGCTCTTAGCAATAATCTTGTCTGTATCTCTTATGACAATACATCATTTTCGGAATTTAAAGAACTTGGTTTTTATACTCATCTGGTCAAAGATAGAGATATTGATGAACTCTCAAAAAAACTACTTTTTGTGTCAAAAAATATAGATAATGAGATATTAAGAGCAGAACCAAACTTTGAATTGGCAAAAAATGTATTTAACACACAACAAGAGATAGATAGCTATCTGGAAATTTTAGTTTAGGCGGTAATGAGATGAAGACATTAATAATAGGCAAAAGCAGCAATCTCTCAATTAGATTAATGAATTTCATTGAAGATGCAGAGCTATTGTCAACACGCGATATTTGCAATGAAGAGATACCATGGAAAAGCTATCAAGGTAAAGAATTAAACATTATTTTCAATAACTTTCAAAAAGCAACGATGTTAAATGACTTAACATCCCCTGTAAATTATATTAAATACTCTATTTTAGCTACTTCGATAGTATTAGAAAACTTGGCAAAACATCAGAATATAAATAAAATTATATATACAAGCAGCAGTTCCGTATATGGAAATAATATTTTTTGTAAAGAGAGTGATGATATAAAGCCGATTAACCTTCACGCATCACTAAAAGCTTCAAATGAGAGATTAATTGAGCAGTTTTGCAAACTTAATAATATAGACTACACAATAACGAGAGTTTTCAATATGTACGGCGGTGATGATGAGTTTTCAATAGTTTCAAAGATCATAAACAGTTATATAAACAATGAAGTTTTAAATATTGCAAATCACGGCTCTGCTATAAGGGACTTTATCCACATTGACGATGTAGTAAAGATTTATAGAGACATCTTAACGATTAAAAACTTGCCGATTCTAAACATAGGCTCCGGAGAGGGAGTATCTATAAAAAATATAATTGATTACCTTAAACTAAACAATATTAATATAAAAACGACAAATATCTCAAGAAGCGAAATAAAAATGTCAACGGCAGATAATGATCTCCTTTTAAAAAGTATTAAAACAAATAATTTCACTAAAGTCGAAGACTATATTTTAAAAGTCATTCAACAAAAAAGCAAGGATTTTTAATTGACAAGAACTAAAAGAGATTACCTTGTTTACTATATCTATTTTTTTATATTTATAACTCCTCTTAATACATTTAAGAGCCAACTGTTCATAACAACTACTCTGCTATTAATTGGATGGCTCTTAACTTTTGATTTTAAAGAAAATAGATTTATTCAAGAGTTAAAAAAACTTTTCTCCTTCCCTCCATTCTTGCTGATAGCTCTATTTTTTCTGTTAAATTTTATATCTTTTTTATGGTCTTCAAATATCAAAGATTGGCTTCATATACAAAGTTTTTTCAAATACTATTTAATAATAATACCTGTTTTGGCAACAACACTTACTGCAGATGAGGCAAAAAATGCTTTTAAAATTTTCTTAGTTAGTCTTACTTTTTATGCAATTTTTACCATTATGATCTATTTAGGCCTATTGACAGTTACAAAAACACCTGAAGACCCATTTGGAACTTTGGCATACTCAGTTGCGACCCCATTTATGGTTATAGGCTTCTTTTGTGCTATTGTTCTATCTCTTTACGAAAAAAACCAAAAAATAAAATATATTTTTTATATGATTGCCGTTATGTTTTTTATCGCAATATTTATCCAAAACGGAAGAGCCGGTCAGCTTGCTTTTTTCGGAACCCTTTTTATGTTAATGATTATATACTCAAAAAAACTTATCAGTCTCAAAAGTACTATTTTTGTCGTAATCGTAGTTATATTATCTTTGTCTGCGATTCACTTCTTAGGAAAAGACAAAAGATTTATAAAAGGATTTAACGAGGTAAAACTTTTGGTAGAAAAAGGTGAGTTTAAAGGCAGCTGGGGAGCAAGGGCATATGTATGGAGCGGTGCCATAGAAGGAGTAAAAGAGAACCCTTTTTTGGGTGTCGGAGCAGGCGGCAATATCGACTATATTCTTGAGTTTCAGAAAAACAACCCATTCTACTCAGACTCTACAGTCTTAGCAACACATAATCTGCACGTAGATATCTTATTTAAATACGGCATATTTGGATATACCCTATTTATAGGCAGCATAATACTGCTTATACTTGCACTGTCTCAAAAAGAAGAGAAGCTTTTTGGACTTCTTGGAGTTGTGTTTTTTTCAACGATTTTATTTAGCTCTCTTGGAGATGATATGCTAATCATCAAACCGGTTAACAACGTATTTATAAATATTTTTATATTGCTATCTGTTATTGTTATTAAAAAAAGTCCTGAAAAGAGATTGAACACTTAGTGTCTGTCAATTCCTTGCTCACACTTAAATTGCTTGCTCCTCTTTTTCTCCTCCATAAGCTCTAAAGCCCAATCTGAACTTATTTTTTCCCTGATACTTCTTGGATGATATAGATGAAAAACATTCGCCACATATTTTGCAGATTTTAATTTAAGTCCTATAGCCTTAAATCGCCACTCAAGATCGGTATCGTCCCCTACAGCAGTATCTCTATATGCCTCATCGTAACCGTTTATCTCAACTATATCTTTTTTAAAACATGCATAATTACATCCGAGTATCGAGGTGCTTGCTTTTCTATTTTTTATAAATGTTTTGTATATCCACCCATCAGGTGAGACACGAAATCCATCTTCGCTATGCCTTTCAATAGCATCTTTTGCAATAAACAGATATCTAAACAAGAATGTCTTCTCTAATGTAAGAGTTGACAACTCTCTATCTCTTAATTTTTTTGAGTATTTAGGTCCAAGGTTCATCCTTCTTCCGCTTAGCACATATCCATCCTCTGCAAGCTTGACATAAGACTCCACGAAAGTACTATATGGCACACAATCACCATCAATAAATATTAAAAAATCTCCACTGCTTGCGATTATACCGTTATTAAGAGAGCGGGTTTTTCTTATTCCAAGATCCTCTTGAGTTGTATGCTTAATGTTAAAATCTTTAATAGATTCTATATACTCTCTCATTTGAGTATTCTCTCCATCCTCCGCTATTACTACTTCAAAATCTGTGTAAGTCTGATATCTCAGAGCATCCATTATAAGCTTTAATGCTTCAACATCCTTGTATACTGCTATTATCAGACTTACTTTTCTGTTTTTGTCAAGCATTAGAGGATTTTTCCCTTTTAAAGTTTCTGTACATTGCCTAATCATCCTGCTAGAAAATTATTATTTTTTAAACTATCTATATACTCTTTTATGCTTCTTGTAGCTCTCCATCCCAAGGCTTCTGTCTTATCTGTCAAAACATCCGCACTCATTCTGTTGCCTTTGCGCTCAGGTAGCATATTTATCTTACCGCCAAACATTTCTGCTATTTCAAGAATAGTATAACTCTCAGGACTGCCAATGCCGAACTCATCTCCGTAACCGTATTTTCCTACAAGTACTAATCCGTCTATGATGTCTTCGATATGTGTAAAGTTTCTCTTCTGCGTACCTGGACTTACTATTGTTAACGGCTCGCCTTTTTTCATCTTCTCTTTAAAAAGTGCTATAAGTGTCGCATATTTTCCGCTTTGAATCTCCCTTTTGCCATAAACATTGTAAAAGTAGACAATAGCATAAGGCACATTGAACCAAACCCCATAGTTTTCCACCAGTTCCGTATTTGACGCTTTTGTCCATGCATATGGACTTTGACTTCGCCCAAGCCCTCCATCTCCAAACTTAGTACTGCTCCCAGCATATACTATTTTAGCACCAGTTTTTCTGGCAAACTCCAAAACCGCAAATATACCGTTCTTGTTATACTCCCACACCTTTTCTATATCATCAAAACTCTGCTCCACTCTTGAGTATTCCCCGAGATGATATATTATATCTGGAGAAAAGGTTATCAGCTTCACTATATCAGAAGTAGAGCCTTTTATGTATATTACGTTCTCAACATGATTTTCTATACTTCCTGTAAAGTAGTTATCTAAAGAGTAGACTTCGTTCTCCGCCTCAAGGGCAAGTCTTTCACATAAGTTGGAACCTATAAAGCCCGCTCCTCCTGTTACTAGTATTTTCTTTTTTCTTATATTCTCAGTCTGCATTGTTAAACCTATCTATTGTCTCAAATATATATTCTGCTCTCTTTAGGTCAGTGTGATACGCCAACATCTTCTTTAAACCGTTTTTAGCTATCTTTTCTCTTTTGTCTTCATGTTTTAAATAATATTTGCCAAGATCTACCAAGTCGGAAAGATTATCTTGTATAAATATAGCCTCTTTTTCGTGTTCAAAATTATTTGGTATAACGATACCCGGCTTTTGACTCATCATAAATCCTCCTACCGCAGGCACTTCCCAATATCTCATAGTATCCCATCCGCCACCTCTAAGATTTAGTATGATCTTACAAGCCGCCAATTCCTGTAAGTAAAAATCCCCTTTCCGTTTATACTTGCTAAACCTCTGATTTCTTGATGTACCGTTTTGCCTACAATTAAACTCATTTTCTAGTATAGCAAGCGCTTTAGTCCTTATAGGATGAGACTCGACTGCCCAAAAAGAGAAATCATATTTATACTCGTTTTTTATATTCGGGAGTCTGTCAAAATTAAAGCACATTGGAAGAGGAAATACATTCTCCTTATGCTCAACATCTACCAAATACTCTCTTTTAAAAATTATATCAAACGGTCTAATATTTACAGCTTCTTGATACAGCACAGAATAACCGTAGGATTTAAGGTCGACTCCTATCTCACTCCCATCACCGCCATCGATAAAAACAACGGGTGTTTTTGCAGGAATTTTATGAGCTATCTCTATATATGTTTTAAATGCTTCTACTTTGCAAGAACCCACAAAAACATAATCGAACTTTTTAAAATCCATATTTCTAAACAGTGATTTAAAGAAAGAGCCTTTGATATAACCATTGTTTTTAGGATATTTTCTATACGGCACGTGAAATTTTTTGTTCCATTTGTAGTCTATGACATTGTCAAGCCCGAACTTTTTTACTAGTCCGCTGTATGTAAGATCCTGAACATAGTCAAAAGACTGTGTGTTTATATATAATATTTTCACCTATACACTCTCCAAAACACTATTTACTTCCTCAAATTGCTTCACTTCCTCAAAAACATCTTGCGCTTTTTTGCGCCCACTAACAGCAAGCTTCTCTTTTAACTCTTTATCCATATACAAAAGCTCTATCTTCTCGGCCAGTGAATCAGAATTCTTACTTTCAAATAGCAGACCGCTTTGTCCATCATCAATTATCTCTAAGGGGCCGCCGTCATTGCTTCCTATAACGCATATACCGCACTGCATAGCCTCTATAAGAACTAGACCAAAGGTCTCTTTATGTGTTGCTAAAACGATTACGTCACACAGCTTCATATGGGCTTGCGCTTCATTTGTAAACCCGGTAAATACTATGTTTTCATTAAGGTTGTCGCGCGACACCTCATCCTGAAGCTTTTTTAAGTAAAGCTCATCCATAGCATGACCGATGACAAGCCCTTTTATATCTATGCCCTTACCTTTGAGCTTCTTTATAGCGTCTATTAAAAGATACTGCCCTTTTGGCTCTTCTATTCTTCCGACTATACCGATTATAAAATCGCCATCTTTGATGCCGTAATCTTTTTGCAGCTGCTCTTTTTTATCTTGCTCTATTTTATCGCATCCCGCAGCGCCTATATACGAAGTGAGAACTTTTGGTCTTATCTCTTGGGGTATAAACTGTTCTATCTGACTCTGCACCCGTTTTGTAACGGCTATCATCAGGTCAATATTTTTATATAGCCATCTATGGTAAAAATCACTCTTAAATCTGGTCATATGCATATGTCTAGTCTGAACAATTTTTGGAGACTTTTTTGAGATTTTTTTTGCAAGAACTGCTGTTGGGAGATCTTTTGTCCAGTGAACATGAAGCAAGTCGATATCGTGTTTGTCTATTAACTTTGCTATTTTAAAGGCGTTAGAAAAGAGAGAAAAAAATGATTTTCGCTTTGTCTCAAAAAACTTTATACCGCTCTGTGAAAACTTATCCTTTAGCTTACCCTCTTCATTTATGATACTTACAATATTCATTCTGGGGTTTAGGTATAAACAGAGTTTATACATATAGAGTTCCAACCCACCCAAATCAGGTGAAAGGCAAATTTCTAGTATATTTTTATTCAAGTGACAAGGTACCTTTTGTTATAATGCGCGTATTTTAACTAAATATAAATTATTTTCATATAAGAAGCGATACGCACATGAGCTACAAATACGCACTAAATCAAAATTTTGAAAATTTCAAAGAGTCTCTTGTTGATATAAAAAGATACTTTGAACTCTCTAAAAACTCTATACACAAAGCAAGAAACGAGATAAAAACTATTATCTTTGAGGATAAAGAACTTGTAGTAAAATCTTTTAAAATCCCAAATATCATCAACAAAATTATATACACATTTTTTAAAGACTCTAAAGCAAAAAAATCATATGACAACAGCATGAGAATTATAGAGTTTGTACCAAAACCTATCGGCTATATTGAGTTTAAGAGATTTTGCTTGATTGATGAGAGTTACTTTGTAAGTGAAAACTTCAAATACGACTTTACCATACGAGAGCCGCTTATTGATGACTCATTTGAAGACAAAAGTACTGTTTTAAAGGCTTTTGCCAAGTTTACGCTAGCACTTCATGAAAACGGTATTTTTCATCTTGACTACTCTCCGGGAAATATTTTGATAAAGAGAGAGAGTGACAACTATACGTTTAAAATAGTGGATATAAACAGAATGCGCTTTGGCAGTTTAAGTCTAGAGGAGAGGCTTGAAAATTTTGCTAAACTTTGGGCAAAAAATGATGATTTGCAGATAATTATCAAAGAGTATGCAAAGCTTTTTAATAGTGACGAAGAGAGTTGTGTTAAAATAGCGCTTAAATACTCTCAAGCCCATAAAGATAGAAAAAACAGAAAAAAAAGATTAAGAGGAGTAGACGTTGTTGATTAGTACGATGTATCACAATATAAATTCTGATAAATACTCAAATGATTTTAATGTTTTTAGGAAGCATCTCTTATATATAAAAGAGAACTTCAGTGTCGTACTACCAAGAGAAACGCTAGAGGGCAGAAAAAACATCTGCCTTACTTTTGATGATAGCTTCTACAACTTTTATGAGTATGTCTTTCCGCTCTTAAAAGAGCTGGGTCTTAAAGCTGTTTTGGCGGTGCCTACAAAGTTTATTTTAGATGATACAGATGTAAAAAAAGAGGAACGATTAAATATCAAACATGATGATACTTACACTCAAATACAAAAAGCACCCTTTTGCACGTTTAAAGAGCTTAAAGAGATGAGTGAGAGCGGATTTGTAAAAATAGCATCTCACTCACATAGTCACGTAAATTTATTAACATGCAAAAATTTGGATTTTGAACTTCAAGAGTCAAAAAGAATTTTAGAAGAAAAACTAAATATAAATTGTGATACATTTATATTTCCTTATGGAAAATACAATCAAAATATCGTTGAAAAAGCACAAAAAAAGTATAAATACCTCTTTAGAATAGGCAATGGCATCAATAGTGATTTTAGTGGCATAAAAGGAGTCATATATAGAGTAAATGCTGATAACCTTAAAGATGAGAGCTCTATATTTTCTTTTTTTAATATTGTAAAATATAGCATCAAATCTTTTATAAAATCTTTTTAGGAATCACATGGATATCAGTGCAGTTATAATTGTAAAAAATGGCGCTTTGACTATTAGCCGCACGCTGGATGCGTTAAAAGAGTTTGATGATGTTGTCGTCTATGACAACGGCTCAACAGACGCTACGGTTGAAATTGTAAAAAAATACTCAAATGTAAATCTTATTCAAGGCGAGTTTATAGGTTTTGGTCCCACTAAAAACAGAGCTGCCTCATTTGCAAAAAATGATTGGATTATTATTATAGATAGTGATGAAGTTATCGATGATGAACTACTAGCTACCTTAAAAACAAAAAAATTTCAAAAGAATAAAATATATGTTTTAAATTTCTTAGCTTATTATAAAGAGAGACAGATAAAGCATTGTGGCTGGAACAACCAGAAAATTAAAAGAGTCTATAATAAAACCGTAACAAAATTCAATGACAACTATGTCCATGAAAATATAATAGATACGGGATTTGAGCAAGAAATTTTAGACGGAAACATAAAGCACTACAGCTATCACTCTATTAGTGATTTTATTATTAAAGTTGATAGATATTCATCTCTATATGCAACTAATAATGCCGGGAAAAAGAGCTCTTCCCCCGCAAAAGCGATATTTAACGGTGTGTTTTCATTTATAAAGACATACTTTTTTAAACGCGGTTTTTTAGACGGATATGCAGGATTAGTTATAGCGTTTTCACATATGGCTACAAATTTTTACAAATATATAAAACTTTATGAGTTAAATAAAGAAGAGAAGTAGATTATTATATTTTAGATAGTTCTGCTTTTACCTTCTCAAAAAGCTCTTCTCTTTTTTCTTTATCACTTGGTATCATATAGTGCTTTTGCAATCCTTCATCCCCGACACTCTTCCACCTTTTAGAGCTCGCAAATAGATTATCCGCAAAAAATGTCATTGTAGGTGTTCCTACCAAAGAAGCCACATGATATGTTCCTGTAGAGGTTGATATAAAGAGCTTAAAACTGCTTATGAGTTTTGCAAAATAGACAAGCCCTTCTAACGAGAGATAAAAAATAATATCTACATCATAAAGTCTGTTTTGCATCTCCTCATAAAGCTCTTTCTCATCCGGACCAAATGTAAGTACTACCTGATATCTATTCTCTTTTATAACTTCACGTATTAAAATCTCATACTCATCAAGGCTCCAATTCGCATCACTTGAGCCGCCAAAGCCTACATGAAAAGCAACTACTTCATCTTTTTGTATATCGTGATTTGCATGAAAGACTCTATATATCAGCTCTTTGTCTTTAAATGTCAAAAGAGGTTTTTTATACTCTAAACTTATATCGGCAAAGAGTGCACGTGTCAGCTTTAAGTTATATTCAAACTCGGCCATCTTCACTTCGCTTCGTCTCTGAAGAACTCTTTTATTATAAAAAATCTGTGCTATTTTAGTTGCAGGTGCTATTCTCTTTGGTATGTGTGCAAAAAATTGTGCAAGTGCCACACGGGTGTTTGAAAAAAGAGTAACAGAAGCGTCTGCCTTTGCTTTTTTTATTTTTCTAACCAGCCCCCAAAAGCTTTTGCCATCATCTACAATAACCTCATCTATAAAGTCGCAAGCTTCTGCCAAAGCTCTGTTTATAGGAGCTACGCAAGCAATTACTCTGTTTTGCGGGGCATGATGCTTTAGTACATACATAGCGGGAAGAGCCGTTATAAAATCACCTAGTTTATCGGTACGCACTACAAGAATATTCAAAAAAAAATCTCCAAATCATTAATGGGTAATTTTATCTTAAAAAGGTTATAATTCGCCTTATGAAAGAGCCATTTATCTGGGATAACTATTCCGACCAACCATATCCGCTACAGGACAAAAGTTATAAGAAAAAGATGCGAAGAAAGGAGCTTGGCTCACTTCTTAAAACTTTTTTTATCTCTCTTTTGATACTCCCCGTCTCAATTGTGATGACTCCCTTTGTAAAAAGAAAAAGGATAGACTCAACTAAGTTTTTCTGCCTTGGTGTAGATTTTGAGCGCAATCCAAAAGCCACACTTGAGATGATAGAGGAGCTAAAAGTTGAGAGAATACTTCTTCGTTTAAAACTGTGGGAGATGCAAAAACTGCCAATTTTAAAAGATTTTATACTACAAAACAGAGATAAAAAAATAACTATAAAAATCCTTCAAGACAGAGAACATGTCGAAGATTTAACACTTTTGCGTAAAGAATTAGAGACAATTTTTACAGAGTTGGCTCAATATGTAGAGATATTTGAGATTGGCTCGACCATCAACAGAGCAAAATGGGGATTTTTCAGCGTTGATGAGTATAACCGTTTTTTTAAAGTCGCTTATGATCTAAAATCTGAAAAGTTTTCGCATATTAAACTCATAGGAAGCGGTGTTATTGACTTTGAGTATCACTTTACTGCACATACTTTATTTAACTCTTTTAAATACCGCTACGAAGGAGTCTCTTCACTTTTATACGTAGATAGACGCGGTGCACCTGAAAATTTGCAGATGGGGTTTAATCTTCAAGACAAAATCTCACTTCTTAGCACTATGGTTTGGCTTAGCCCAAAAAGCAGCCATGAGCTTCATATTACTGAGACTAACTGGCCTATAAGCAACACTGCTCCTTATGCACCGACAAGCGAATATGAGTGCGTTAGCGAAGATTTATATACCGACTACATGTTAAGATACTATCTTCTTGCTTTTGCATCACAGCAGGTCGACTCTGTATCTTGGCATCAGTTAATTGCTCCCGGTTATGGGCTTGTTGACAATAGAGACGGTATTAAAAAGCGCTTAGCATTTGATGCCTACAAATTTATGGTACAAAATTTAAAAAACTCTCAATTCTTGCGACTTGATATAAAACGTGGCTACTACATCCTTCAATTTTTAGTAGATAACACTCTTCTGCAAATCCACTGGTCACTTAAGCCGACAACGCTAAAAAGTGAAGATTTTTTTACGGTTTATTCTCGTTATGGCGAAAAAGTAGAGAGTCAAATGTTGGAAATAGGCTCTTCGCCTCTCTATATTTACATAAAAGACGCGGTATAATTCTGCTATGAAAATACTGATAATCTTACCAAACTGGTTAGGTGACGCTGTTATGGCAACTCCGGCAATTGAGCTTCTAGCAACGCAATATCCAAATGCAGAATTTACCTTTGTAGGCAGTTACGTCTCTATTGAAGCACTAAAGTATCATCCTCTTTGCAAAATAGCAGTGGTAGATAAGACAAAAAAATCATCAAACAGAATCAAAGCGACATATACGCTTGCCAAAAAACTCGGTAGTTTTGATCTGGCAATCTCATTTAGAAATCAAATTCACTCATCTTTGCTTTTAAAACTAACAGGTACTGTTCTATCAATTGCCAGAAAGTCATGGCACTCTATGTTTTTGCTCTCGCACACACCTAACGTAAAGGCAGATAAACACCTCTGCATGCAGTATGCCGAACTTGCCATGGTTAATAATGACAGGTGGAACAAAATCACCCCAAAACTAAAATTATACATAGAGCCTGATGTGTTTGAAAAACCGACAATGGGCATTAATGCAGGAGCGACTTATGGAAGTGCTAAGAGATGGTATCCCGAGAGATTTGCCAAAGTAGCAAGAGAGTTTAGCGACAAATACGACATAATAATTTTTGGCGGACCAAACGAAGTGGAGATGGCAAATGAGATAGAATCATCTCTTGTGGCTTCAAATATAAAAAACTATAAAAATT
>NZ_JALOAA010000028.1 GCF_023229025.1 Sulfurimonas sp. | reverse complement strand
TCGGCAAGAACGCAAGCTCTCTCATATGGAGCAGGAAGACATCTGTAGTTTCCGCTTGGTACCGTAATTATGAAATTACCGCCTTTGAAGTTTAAAACTTTATTTTTTAAAGTAATATGTTCAGAACCGGGGATAAATCCGGCAGGGTACTCTTGTCTTAATCTATTCTCAAAAGCGATATCTTTTGTCCATCTTGAGTAGTCATAATCTATACCGGGAGAGAAAACAAGATAATCATACTTGATATCTCCGTTGCTTGTTTTTAAAATCTGATTCTCTTTGTCTAAATCGACAGCTGTTGCATGAAAATATATATAGTTGTTTTTTCTGGCGGCCTGGAGATAGTCATGTGTTAAATACTCTAGTTTTACTTTATCTACAAGCCATAAGTTGCTTACAGGACAGGAGATAAACTGATGTCTTTGCTCAACTAAAACAACGTCTGTGTTTGGAGCAAAGATTTTTGTATATTTGGCGATAGCTAGACCGGACCATCCGCCTCCCACAACAACAACTCTAGGTTTTTTTGTCTCATGTAGCGGTGCTTTATAATCCGTAAGCGACTTAGCGGCTTGAGTTTTTGTTTTGCTATTTGAGTCTGTATTGCCGCTTAGTGTTGAAGATGCAAGCGCCAAACCTGAAAGCGCTAAAATCTCTCTTCTTGAAATAGCCATGGGTAATCCTCATATGAAATAATTGTAATTATATTATCATCTATTGACTTACCGAGAGCTTATTTTTTTCATAGAAAAAAAGTGGTGTTTAATCTAACGTTATGTAATTTAAAACAAATATGCTAAAATCGCATTAAAACAAACTAGGAATTTTAAATATGAAAGATTTTATATATGCCGAAATGATGGTGCATGTACCTATGTGTACCTCTAAAGAGGCAAAGGATATTTTAATAATAAGCGATAATGCACAAAAGCTAAGTGCAGAAGTAGCAAGACATGAGGAAGCAAATTTAAAGGTTATAGGATGCACGCTTAATGAGATTAGTGCTCTTAGCGATGAGAGTTATGATGTTGTAATCTCAGAGATGGGAAATGATGCAGCGCTGTTTTCACATGTAAACCGTGTTTTGAAAAAAGATGGGCAGTTTGTAACAACCCACCCTTCACTAGAGAGCTTAGAAGAGAATAAAAGTCTAATGAGTATTCTTGGAAAATATTTCAAGATAATTATGCCGTACAACATAGGCAACGGCGCTACTGCACTTCTGGCTTCAAAAGAGTACCATCCAACAGCAGATATAAATCTTCAACGTGCCGACATGATAGATGGACTTAACTATTACAATAGTGATGTTCATCCAGCTGCATTTGCAATGGGTAACTATATTAGAAAAGAATACTTAGGGATTATCAAAAACTAATGGCGTTTAAATATGCTATTGCACTAACTGGCGGAATTGCTACCGGTAAGAGTACGGTAGCTTCCCTTCTTGCGCTTAACGGCATGAGGGTTATAGATGCAGATAGCATATCCCATGAGATTTTAGATGCTTCATATGAGTGGGTTAGAGAGAATTTTGGGGAAGAGTTTTTAGATGATTCAAAGGTTAATAGAGCAAAGCTTGGTCGTTTGATCTTTTCAGATAGAGAAGCTAAGAGAAAGCTTGAAGATTTTTTGCATCCAAAGATAAGAGCCGAGATAGAAAAAAGAAGCAAAAAACAAGATAGCTTTAAATTTCCATATCTCATAGATATCCCTCTTTTTTTTGAAAATGGAGCTTATGATATAAAAGAGAGTGTTGTCGTGTATGTTCCCAAAGAGATTCAACTAGAGCGCTTTATAAAAAGAAACGGCTACTCTAAGGAGGAGTCCATAAGACGCATAGAGTCTCAGATGGACATAGAGGAGAAGAAAAAAAGAGCTACTTGGGTTATAGACAACTCAAAGGATTTAAAGCATCTACAGCAAGAGTGTGAAGAGTTTGTCGAAAAGATAAAAGCCAAATATCTGGGGAAAAAATGATAGTATCAAAATATAGTGCAAACGGAAACGACTTTGTAATTTTTCATACAGATATAAAAAAAGATAGAAGCGCTTTGGCAAAAGAGTTGTGTCATAGGCAAAACGGCGTAGGGGCCGATGGGCTTATTGTTATAGTTGTAAATGAAAAAAATGACCTTCAAGAAAATCAATCAAAGATTGATTTTGAGTGGCAATTTTATAACTCTGATGGAAGCCAAGCCCAGATGTGCGGAAATGGAAGTCGAGCGGCAGCGCATTATGCATTTACAAACAAGCTTGCACCAAAAGATATGAAGTTTTTAACCGGTGCCGGAGTAATAAGCGCAACTGTTGATGGCACTATGGTAGAGAGCGAATTAACTACGCCGACGGTAGTTGATAAAAATATAGAGCATAACGGTAAATCATGGTGGCTTCTTAACACTGGAGTTCCTCATCTGGTAAATATTACTAAAAATATAGAAGAGTTTGATATTGAGGAAGCAAGAGAGCTAAGATATAGATACAACGCAAATGTCAATATTGCTTTTGTTGATGGAAAAAATCTTAGAGTAAGAACTTATGAGCGCGGTGTAGAAGATGAGACCTTGGCTTGTGGAACGGGGATGGCGGCTTGTTTTTATAGAGCTTACTTAGAGAAGATGGTTGGGGATAATATAGAGGTATATCCAAGAAGCGGCGATACTCTTTATCTGGGAATGAATGAGAAGAGAATTACTTTTAGAGGTGTTGTAAAAAATACTTTTACAGCCGAGTACAATCCCGAATAAATCGGGATGTTAGGTAAAAATTAAAGTCCGGCAGCTTCGACTATTTTAGCTTGATGGTCGGCTATAAGCGGTTCTATTATCTCATCAAGAAGACCGCCTTGCATAATCTCGGCAAGTCTGTAGAGTGTTAAACCGATTCTGTGGTCAGAAATGCGGTTTTGCGGGTAGTTGTATGTTCTAATTCTCCCACTTCTATCTCCCGTTCCAACTTGTGCTGAACGGTTTGCGCTATCTTTAGCTAGTGCTTCTTGCATCTCTAAGTCATAAAGTCTAGCTTTTAATACCTTCATCGCCTTTTCTCTGTTTTTGTGCTGCGATTTTTGATCTTGGTTTGTTACTACTAACCCTGTCGGCAAGTGAGTAATCCTTACGGCAGAGTCTGTGGTATTTACACTTTGACCGCCGCAACCGGAGGAGCGCATAACATCAACTTTTAGGTCGTTTTCGTTAATTTGAATCTCAACATCATCAACCTCAGGCATAACAGCAACCGTAATAGCAGATGTATGTACACGCCCCTGTGATTCTGTTGCCGGAACACGTTGAACACGGTGCGTTCCACCTTCATACTTTAACCTGCTATAGACCTGTTCACCTTTAATAAGAGCAATGACTTCTTTAAATCCGCCTGCATCTGAAGCAGATGAGCTTAAAATCTCAATCTTCCAATCTTTAAGATCAGCATAACGTGAGTAAGCTTCAAATAGATTACCGACAAAAATAGCAGCCTCATCACCACCTGCTCCTGCACGAAGCTCTACAATGATATTTCTCTCATCGTTGGGGTCTTTTGGTAGTAGAAGAAGTTTTATCTCCTCCTCTATCTCCGGCTTGCGAGGTTCAAGCTCTTTGAGCTCCTCTTTTGCCATGTCACCCATCTCCGGATCATTAAGCATCTCTTTGGTGTCAGATATCTCTTCTAAAAGAGCTCTGTACTCTTTTGCTTTTTTAACAATCGGTAAAAGAGAAGATTGTTCTTTTGAGAGAGCGGTCATCTTTTTAATGTCAGAAGTGATGTCAGGTGAACTCAGCATCTCGCCAAGTTCATTATAACGATTGATAAACGGTAGGAGTTTATCGGCTAACATTTATAGTGTTAACCTTATATAGCGTTTACAGCTCTGTGTAGACGACTAATTTTTCTAGCGGCAGTCTCTTTTTTTAAGACACCTTTGCTTACAAATTTTTGAATTTGTTTGTTTGCTACATTCATTGCTGATGAAGCTTCCTCTTTGTTGCCTGCAGTTATAGCAGAACGAACATCTTTTACAATGTTTTTAAGACGAGTTCTGTAAAAACGATTACGCTCTGTACGAACGATTGTTTGGCGAATTCTCTTAATTGATGACTTGTGATTTGCCATGCATGAGTCCTTCTCATATAAATTTAGTGCGCAATTCTAGCTTAAAGATAATTAAAATTAAGTTAAAGACAAGGTAAAAGAGAATAATTTAAATTTTATTGCTTAAATATGTTAAAATACAGCACTTAAAACTATGGGATTAAAATGAAATTATTTGGAACTGATGGAGTTAGAGGCGAAGCGGGCAGTTTTTTAACGGCAGAGCTTGCTATGAAGGTGGCAATGGCTGCAGGAGTTTACTTTAAAGCACACTCAAATACCAATAGGATTTTAATAGGTAAAGATACGCGCAGAAGCGGGTATATGATAGAAAATGCCATAGTAAGCGGGCTTACGGCGATAGGGTATGATGTTGTTCAAATTGGTCCTATGCCCACACCGGCTATCGCTTTTATAACTGAGAATATGCGTTGTGATGCCGGAATCATGATAAGTGCTTCACACAACTCTTTTGAAGATAACGGGATAAAGTTTTTTGATGGTTGTGGCGATAAACTCTCTCACGGTGCTGAAGAGGAGATAGAGAAGATTTACAAAAATAGTGAACTACTACAAGGCGCTCTTGTTCGTGGCAAAGATATAGGTAAGGCAAAGAGGATAGATGATGTGATAGGTCGCTATATTGTACAGCTTAAAAACTCTTTTCCAAGAGAGCTCTCCCTTAAAGATATGCGCATTGTTCTTGATACGGCAAACGGAGCTGGATATATAGTAGGTCCGACAGTTTTAGAAGAGCTAGGGGCAGAGGTTATAGTTATACACAATAAGCCTGATGGTTTTAATATTAATGATGGCTGCGGTGCGCTTCACACAAAAAATCTACGCGAGAGTGTTGTGAAGTATAGAGCAGATTTGGGGATAGCGCTAGATGGTGATGCAGATAGAGTCGTAGTTGTTGATGAAAATGGGGAGGTAGTAGATGGGGATCAGCTTTTAGGTGCTCTTGGGGCATATATGAAAGATAGAGGGACTTTAAAAGGGGGTGGAATTGTCTCAACCGTTATGAGCAACAAAGGATTGGATGACTTTGCCGCAGAAAAAGGTTTAAAACTTTTTCGCTCAGATGTAGGCGATAAAAATGTTTTAGAGATGATGAAGAGAGAGAGTATCAATTTCGGTGGCGAGCAGAGCGGACATGTAATAATTAGTGATTTTGCAAAAACAGGCGATGGATTAGTTTGTGCTCTGCAAGTTTTAGCGCTTTTAATAGAGACAAAGAAGAGAGCCTCAGAAGCTCTTCGCCCTTTTAAGCTTTATCCTCAAAGGTTAGTAAATATAAGTGTAAAGAGCAAAAAACCGCTTGCAGAGATAGAGGGACTTGATAGCAGATTAAAAGAGTTGGAAAAAGATGGCGTTCATCATTTGATTCGCTATTCGGGAACTGAGAATAAACTAAGAGTTCTGCTGGAGTGTAAGGATGCAAAAAAAATGAACTCTTGTATGGATGAGATAACAGAGTTTTTTCAAAAAGCTTTAAATGCATAATAGAACAATTCGTCTTTTGACGATACTCTTTTTTACAATATCGGGTATATTTATAATTGACCAGAATATAAAATCAATTTTTGTAGATGGCTGGAGATACTACGGGGATTGTATTGATTTGATTTTAGTCTATAACAAGGGTGTCGCTTTTTCAATGTTCGCATTTTTAAATGAGTGGTTAAAGTATATTCAACTAGTGCTTATCATAGGTGTTTTTGCCTATATAATCTACTTAAGGGAGCTATGTTATGCCATTCCCGGAGGATTGTTGCTCGGCGGTGCTTTTTCAAATATATATGACAGGTTTGTTCATGGCGGTGTTGTAGATATGGTTTACTGGCACTGTGGATTTGATTTTGCGGTGTTTAATTTTGCAGATGTGATGATAGATGTTGCAGTTGTTTGGATTTTAGTGCTAAATTTCAAACCGAAATTTTGTAAAAAAAGCACCTAAAGATAGATAAAAGCAGATTTAGGGTAATATTACTCAAAATAATAGTTACATAACTATAATAAAGAAAAACTCAAATAAAGGAAATTGATGAAAATCAAAACAAATAAAATTAATAGTGCAAATGCTCAGATAGAAGCCAACATTCCAAAAGAGACAATTGACGCAAACATAGAAAAAATAGCTAAAAATTTAACAAAAACTGCCTCTGTGCAAGGATTCCGCAAAGGTAAAGTTCCTGTGGCAGTAGTTAAAAAACAGTATGGGGAGCGCCTAGTTCAAGATGCAGAATCAGAAGCGTTGCGTGATGTTTTAAATAGAGGACTCGATGAGCTAAAAATAAGCATGGATTCACTAATAGGGGAGCCAAACATTGCAAACTTTGTAAAAAATGCAGATAGCATTGAAGTTACGGTTAAAATTGCTATGAGACCTGAAATAAATCTTGATAAATACAAAGATATGGTTGATGCTTTTGATAAGCCGGTAGTGACTGATAAAGAGGTTGAAGAGAGATTAGAAAAAATAGCCGATTCTCAAGGCAAGTTCGTTGATCTTAAAAGAAAAAGAATGGCAAGAAAAGGCGACAGCGCTATAATTGATTTTGAAGGCTCAATTGATGGAGAGCTATTTGAGGGCGGTGCAGCAAAAGAGTTTGCTCTTGTTCTTGGTTCCGGTCAGTTTATTCCCGGTTTTGAGGATCAGGTTATCGGGATGAAAATAGGCGAAGAGAAAGTTATAAAAGTTACTTTCCCCGAGAACTACGGCTCTGATAAATTAGCAGGCAAAGATGCTGAGTTTAAAGTCACGCTTAGCAATATTCAAGAGAAAGCAAAAGTAGAGATTGATGATGCGCTTGCTGAAAAATTACTTGCCGGACAAGATGATAAAAGCTTAGATAATCTAAAGAAGCAGGTAAGAGCTCAGCTAGAGAATGAAACGGTAGCAAAGCTTTACAACGAAGAGCTAAAACCGGCACTTTTAGAGACTTTTGTAGCTAAGTTTGATTTTGATCTTCCTGAGTTTGTTGTTGAGCAAGAGATTGATGTTTCACTAAACAAAAAAGCAAGTACGATGAGTGAAGATGAGATAAAAGAGCTTCGCGAAAATAGTGATAAACTAGAGAAACTTCGTGATACTTTCCGTGAAGAGGCACAAAGAAGCGTAAGAGCTACATTTATTATTGACGCGCTTGCTACTGCTGAGGGCGTTAAAGTTGATGAGAATGAAGTTATGCAGACTATCTATTATGAAGCAATGCAGATGGGACAAGATCCTAAAATGGCATATGATAAATATAAAGAGGCAGGTTATTTACCTGCTATTCAAATGTCAATGGTTGAGGATAAGGTTCTTACGCAAATTCTTAACTCTAAGATGAAAGAAGCTTAAGTAAGATGAGTTATGTCCCTTACGTAGTTGAAAAAACAGCACGCGGCGAACGCTCTTACGATATATATTCTCGTCTTTTAAAAGATAGAATTATAATGCTAAGCGGAGAGGTAAATGATGCAGTTGCTTCATCTATTGTAGCGCAGATGCTTTTTTTAGAGGCTGAAGAGCCGGAGAAAGATATATATTTTTATATAAACTCTCCCGGTGGTGTTGTTACTGCCGGAATGGCAATATATGACACAATGAATTATATTCGTCCGGATGTAACTACGATATGTGTAGGTCAAGCAGCATCTATGGGAGCTTTTTTACTCTCAAGCGGAGAAAAAGGCAAAAGATATGCACTTCCGCATGCAAGAATTATGATTCATCAGCCTCTAGGCGGTGCTCAAGGTCAAGCAACAGATATCGCAATTCAAGCAAAAGAGATCCTCAGAATGAAAGAGGAGCTAAATGAGATTTTGGCAAAGAATACAGGTCAAGATATTAAAAAAGTTGAAAAAGATACCGATAGAGATAACTTTATGAGTGCTAAAGAGTCAAAAGCTTACGGAATAATCGACGAAGTTTTGGTAAAAAAAAGTAAAGATTAGTAATTTGAAGGAGACGGTATGTCAGGAGCTTTAAGAAGTAGACGTCGAAGCACCAAGGATGCAAAACCATCGGCTGCGGTAACAGATAAAGAGGTAACCAAAGAGCCGGAGAGTGAGTTAGAGACCTATTCAAGGGAGGTCTTAAATGCACTCCTAAAAGATGGATTGCCGCCGACTCCAAATAACTTTTCTCTATATTTTGATAGACTCTTAGAAGAGAAGAGTCAAAATACACGAAGCCATATTGTTTCTGTGCTTGAGCTTGAAGAGAATAATGAAGATGAAAATAGTATTATGCTTGAGCAGAGCTTAAAGCAGGGGTTTTCATCAATTAAAAATATTCTTGGCGTTACTGCTAGCCTATACAAAAATATGTCTTTGATGACAAAAATACTTGATAAAAGAAAAAAAGAGCTAGAAGCAAGCTCGGATAATCAGGCTGTACAAGGTGTTGCGGCATCTTTAGGATCTGATATAGTAAAGCTTAACGAGATTTTAAAAAAGCAGAGCGGTACTATTAAAACGACGTATGATGAAACAGCAAAAATAATAAAAAATGTTGAGAATGAGACTATTTTTGATAATCAATACGGTGTTTATAATAAGCGATATCTGATGACAAAAATAGAACAAGAGATAGAACTTATTAAAAAGTTTAAACATAAAAGTTCTCTTATCATGATTGAACTATCCCGTGACCTTAAAGCAAGCGTAACTAATGAAAAAGCGATAATGCTTATGACTAAAACCGTGGCAAGACTTCTTCTAAAAACCTCAAGAAGAAGCGATACTGTAGCGCACTACGGCAACGGAGTCTTTACAATGCTTTTAAAACATACAGATATTGAGAGTGCAAAAAAAGCAAGTGAGAGGCTATGTGAACTTGTCTCAAACAGTAATTTCTTCTTAGGAGATCGCGAGATACAGCTTAAAATATCTATCGGAGTTACTAATGTTACTGAGAATCACTCTGTAGAGGAGATTATAGTAAGTTCAATGGATGGTGTTGAAAAGGCGTATGAAAATCCCAATCTAGACTATGCGGTTTTACTGAGAAATAGTTAGTAGTATATATAAAAATAATGAAATTAAAAATAGTAGAATATCCAGATAAAAAATTAAAAGAGAAGTCAAAGAGCATTGAGGTGTTCAATAAAGAGCTGCACCAACTTCTTGATGACATGTATGAGACTATGATAGGCTCAAACGGCATAGGATTGGCTGCAATTCAAGTAGGACATACAAAAAGAGCTCTGCTTATTAATATCCCAGATGAGAATGATGAACAATCAGTAGATACTCTAATTGAGATGATAAACCCGGTTATCACACACACAAGCGGGGTAACAACATACCAAGAGGGGTGCTTAAGTGTACCGAGTTTTTATGAAGATATTAATAGATATGAGAGCATAACTGTTAACTATCAAGATAGAGATGGAAATACAAAAATCATTGAAGCTGACAACCTATTAAGCATTGCAATTCAACATGAAATCGATCATTTAGACGGTATTTTATTTATAGACAAACTCTCATACTCAAGAAGAAAGAAGTTTGAAAAAGAGTACAAGAGGATGCAAAAAGAGAAAAAACTCCATAAATTATAGTTTTTTATGACAATATGCCATATTTTTTACTATTTAAAACTATAAACAGTATGATTATATCAATTTAGTAAAGGGTATCTTGTTCCCTAAAGGTTGATGCTATGAAAATGGTCTCTTGTGCTACTTATGAAGGCGTGGAAGCAAAAGTTGTTCATGTCGAGTCCACTCTTACAAAAGGTCTTCCCTCATTTAGTGTTGTGGGCATGGCAAGTGCTTCAATTAATGAAGCAAAAGAGCGTGTTAAATCTGCGCTACTAAGCAATGAGTTTACATTTCCCCCAAAAAGAATTACTATTAATCTTGCTCCGAGTGACGTGAAAAAAGAGGGAAGCCAGTTTGATTTAAGCATGGCTCTGCTGATTGCACTTGATTATTTAGAGGATGATTTGAGTGATTGGTTTGTATTTGGGGAGTTGGGGCTTGATGGAACAATAAAGGAGAATATTCAGCTCTATCCGCTTCTGCTTTCGCTTGCAAATCAAAAGATTATTAAAAAAGCAGTTGTTCCGTTTGAAAGCCTTGAGAAGCTATCTAAAATTCCAAATATAGAATTTTATGGAGTTAAGAGACTAGGTGAAGCTATAGAGCTATTAAAAGAGTCCGCTAATGCAGTACCAAACTGCAGCTATAAAAAAATAGAGTATCCATCTTATAAAATTAATGAGAAAGAGTACTATTTTGACAATAACTATATCGAGGATTTCTCAGATGTTAAGGGTCAAGAGGTTGCAAAAAGAGCCGCATTAATCAGCGCTGCCGGATTTCATAATCTGCTTTTAGAGGGAAGTCCCGGATGCGGAAAAAGTATGATTGCGCAAAGGCTTAGATACATTTTGCCTCCACTTAGTAGTGATGAGATATTGGATATAGCGAAACTTGATGCCCTTGAAGCAAAAGAGCCTACCTTTAAACCGCTTAGGAGCTACAGAGCTCCTCACCACTCATCTACTACGGCAAGTGTATTTGGGGGTGGAAGCTATAAAGCTAGGATTGGAGAGGTTGGCTTGGCGCATAGAGGGGTTCTGTTTTTTGATGAACTTCCGCACTTCTCAAGAGGTGTGCTTGAAGCCCTAAGAGAGCCGCTACAAGATAATAAGATAAGAATATCAAGGGTAAATACAAAGGTTGAGTACCCTAGCGATTTTCTATTTGTAAGCGCCATGAATCCGTGCCCATGCGGTAATCTTTTAAATGAGCAAAAAGAGTGCAGATGCAGTGACCTTGAGGTGCAGAGATATAAAAACAGACTCTCTGAGCCATTCTTGGATAGAGTTGATTTATGTGTTGTTATGCAGCAGGTAACCTCAAAGGATAGAGCGACTATAAGCTCACAAGAGATGCATAATCAAGTTATAGAGGTGCATAAAAGAGCACTTTTAAGAGGGCAAAAAAGTTTTACGGCAAAGCTTAGTGATAGTGAGATAGATAACTACTGCATACTAGATAGCGAAGCAAAAGATGTCTTAGAGATGGCTGTAAAACGGTTTGCTTTGTCGTTTAGGAGCATAAAAAAGATTCAGAAAGTTTCATTAACGATTGCAGATTTAGATAAGAGTGACATAGTTCAAAAGAGGCATGTTCTTGAGGCGTTGAGTTATAGAAGAAGAGGTTAGGGCAGTGCCCCAACTACAAAGGTAATTTAGTGATTAAAAATCATCCTCTGCTTTTAAGATACCTTGTATCTCTATGTTTAGCTTAACTATTTCGCTAACAACAACCCCGCCTGCTTCTAGCGCTTGATTCCAAGTAATGTCATAATCTCTTCTATCTATTTTTCCGCTTAGGCTAAGACCCGCTCTTTGTCTTCCCCATGGATCGGTAATAGTGCCGCCAAACTCATAATCAAGTGCAACATCTTTAGTTGTGCCCTTTATAGTTAGTTTTCCGTAAGCTTTATCATCTTTGACACTATCAAGAACAAAAGTCACTTTTGGATACATCTCTGCATTAAAAATTTCATCTGATTTTAGGTGTGCATCTCTTTTTGCAATATTTGTATTTATGGACTCAACATCCATTTCACCACTCAAAGCAACAAGCTTATTTGTCTCATCTTCTAGCTCAAAACTACCGTCAAACTTCTGAAACTCTCCGTTAACCGTACTAATCATCATATGTTTTACCGAGAAGGCAACATTGGTATGGGAGGGATCTACATTATAAACCCCGCCAAATAACGAGCTTACTCCTAAGAGTATCGACACAATTACTAATTGCATTTTTTTCATCTTTAAATCCTTCTTTTTGTTTGAGCCATTATATTACTATATTGCACCAAGAAAGTATTAAATATGTCAACTAATGACAATTTTTAAACATAAATACAAAAAGTCACACATTATAGTAGGTTGCATTTGGATGATAGACAACTAATGCCGAAGTTGACTGCTCCGGATGAATCTGAAATGTCTCACTTAGCTCAATTCCAAACTCTTCAGGATGAAGAAGGTTAAAAAGAGGGCGGTTAAGCTCAAGATCCGGACATGCCGCGTAACCAAACGAGTATCTGGAGCCTTGGTATCTATTCATCTGAACATCGCTTAGACTGCTTCCTTCGCCATCAGAGATATTTAAATCTAATCTTATCTGCTTGTGGGCTATCTCAGCAAGTGCTTCAGCTAGTTCGACTCCAAGACCATGAAACTGATAATACTCAGTATATTCGCCTCTCGCATAAATCTCTCTCTCAAATTCGCTAAGTTTTGAGCCAGCGCTTACACATGTAAAGGCTACGACGTCATGTCTATCTCTATGAAAAAAGTCGCTAAGTGCGCGGTGAGGCTGTTTTGACTGTCTTGGAAATGTGAACTTCTCTTTTGCTCTGCCTATAACTTCATTAAGCGTTTCACGATTTATTTCGCTCTGGCTATTGTACCCTTCACTCTCATCAAATATAAGCAGAGTATCATCATCGCTTCTACACGGCCAGTAACCGTAAATAATGGTAGGCTCAAAGAGTTTTTCGTCAATAAACTGCGCCTTTAGTCTCTCATACGCCGGCCACACAACCTCATCAAGCTGCTTTTGATACGCCTCTTTTGTCATTCCTTTTGAGCTATATCCCCAACGAGATTTAAAAAGAAGCTTATGGTTAATCCACTCAAATGCCATTTCAACTTGTTGTGAAGTTAGCTTTAGTTCACGTCTGCCCCAAAATGGCGGAGTCGGAACTGCAACATCACGTGAGGGCATCTTAAGCTCCTCAAATGGTGGAATAATTACCTTCTCTTTTACTTTTACAATCTTCTCTTCGTTATCTTTGCCATGGAGATCTGTATCAAAATTTTTAGCCTCAATTCGGCTCATGGCAGTTACGCCGTCAAACGCATCTTTACAGTAAAAGATCGGACCGTCATAATATGGGCGGCAGAAATCATCTATAAAGGAGCGAGTAAGTGCGGCACCACCTAAGAGAATAGGAGTTTTGATTCCCTCTCTTTGAAGAGCCTCTAGGTTATCTTTCATGACTTGAGTTGATTTGACCAAAAGTCCGCTCATGCCGATTGCGTCTGCATTTGACTCTTTAAGTGTTTTTACAAAATCATCAAGCTCGACTTTTATACCTAAGTTTACTACTTTGTAACCGTTGTTTGAGAGAATAATATCTACTAGATTTTTACCAACGTCATGTACATCGCCTTTGACTGTTCCAAGAATTAATGTTGTATCAACTTTTTTGTCGATTTTTGGTAAGTAAGGGTTTAGATAATCAACTGTTTTTTTCATAGTCTCCGCGCTTTGAAGAACAAACGGCAGCTGCATCTGCCCCGAGCCAAAGAGCTCTCCTACTACTTTCATAGCATCTATTAGGATCTCGTTGACTATTTTTTGTGGTGCGATTGTATGACGCGCTTCTTCTACAAGAGGAATCATTCTATCTTTGTCGCCGTCCATTAGAAGTTTTGCAATTTTTTCTTCATCACTCATAGCTAGGTAAGCTTCATCTACCGCTTGATTATCAGTTGCTTCTTTTGTGCTAAAGTGCTCAATAAACTCAAAAAGAGCCTCAGAATTCGGCTTACGGTTAAAGATAAGATTATCGCATATCTCTTGGTCGATTTTGGAGATTTTATTGATAGGGATAATGTGCTGAACATTTATGATAACGCTTGTAAGCCCTGCTTCTATACAGTGATGTAGAAACATAGAGTTAAGATATGGGCGAGCATCTTTGTCTAGCCCAAAAGAGATGTTGGAGAGCCCTAGAATTGCTCCGACTTCGGGATGTCTTTTACGGAGCTCTCTTATCGCTTCAATAGTGTTTATACCGGCATCAACATACTCAGCATCCCCGCTTCCAAGAGTAAATGTAAGCAGGTCAAAAACTAAATTCTCCGGCTTAATACCATGTTTTTTTGTAGCAAGTTCATAGATACGCTCTGCCACTTCAAGTTTTCTCTCAAGAGTTTTTGCCATCCCAATCTCATCTATAGTTAGACAAACAAGTGCGGCTCCAAACTTTTTAGCTAGCCGGCATATAGTATCAAACTTTTCAATACCGTCCTCAAGATTAACGGAGTTAATTATAGGTTTTCCCCCGATTAGCTTAAGTGCTTCTTCAAGAGCAGCCGTCTGAGTAGAGTCGGGCATAAGTGGAAGTGCTATCTTTTGAGCATAGAGACTCATGACGCTGTTCATATCTTTTGTCTCATCACGACCCGCAAAACCAACACTTACATCAAGCACATGTGCGCCTACTCTTACCTGCTGTTGAGCAACGCTTAGAGTCCCCTCATAATCCTCCGCTAAAAGAAGTTCACGAAACGCTTTAGAGCCTGTTGCGTTGCTTCTCTCTCCCACAAGCAAAACAGAAGATTCTTGAGATAAGGAGACTGTATTAAAGAGTGAAGCAAGAGAGTTCTCTTGAGATCCTGATGGCTCTTTTGGAAGAGTCTTGCTGACTCTATCTACTAAAGCACGGATATGTTGAGGTGTAGTTCCACAGCAGCCTCCTAAAAAGCTTACACCGTCATATTTTAAAAAGTTCTCCTGCTTGTCGGCAAACTCATCGGGTCCCATAGGGTAGTAGGTATAACCTCCGCGGTTTTGTGGAAGTCCTGCGTTTGCGTGAACACTAATGGGTTTATGCCAAAGTTCACTTAATGTTTTTACATGTTTTTCAATCTGCTCAGGCCCTGTTCCGCAGTTAAAACCAAGGCTTAAGATGTCAAAAGGCTCTAAAATAGTAGCTATCGTTGAAGCATCTGTTCCTATAAGCATGGTTCCGCTTAGCTCTATGGTAACGGAGATCATGATAGGAATCTCCACTTCTCTTTGTCTAGAAGCCTCCTCGCATGCATGAAGAGCGGCTTTGATTTGAAGCGGGTCTTGGCATGTCTCAAGCAAGAATACATCTACTCCACCGTCGATAAGTGCTAGACAAAATTCAGTATAGCCTTCAAACATCTCATCATAAGTTATATGTCCAAGAGACGGGAGTTTTGTTCCTGGACCAATTGAGCCTAAAACAAACCTTGGATGCTCAGGGGTGCTGAACTTTTCGCACTCTTTTTTAACAAGTGCCGCACCCGCTTTTGTTAACTCATAGGCACGATTACCAAGTCCATACTCATCTAAAACCCAAGAGAAGGAGCCAAAGGTATTTGTTGTAATGAGGTCTGCTCCGGCACTAAGGTAAGCATGAAAAATCTCACTTAAAACTTCAGGAGAGGTTACATTTAGGAGTTCATTACATCCCTCATTACCTTCCCACGCCTCCTTTGGAATTTTCTCGTCTCGCTGTTGAAGCTGAGTACCCATAGCCCCATCAATGATAAGAGGTCTCTTTTTTATAGTTTTTAAGATATACTTTTTTGGTGTCATGAACAAATCTTTTGTTAAAATGAATTAGTAATTTTATTCTAGCAAGTTAGAACATAAAAAAGACTTTTAAAAATAGTCTAATTGGTTATAATTATTATTATGATATGTAATTAAAAATAGTATTTTGATATAATGTTGTCAAAATATAGGCAGGAGTTAATATGAAAGAAGAGAATGCCAGTCTGAAGATACCGACTGCATGGAGAATATATAGATATTATGTATTTATTTTTTTAACGGTTGTGGCGTTAATCACACCATGGATACAAGTAAATGAGAGTCACTTTTTTTTACTAAGTTTTGACAAACTTAAGCTTCATCTTGCATTTGTTGAGTTTGATATGCAGGAGCTATACCTTTTACCGTTTTTACTTATGATACTTTTTTTAGGCATATTCGGTATGACTGTTTTAGGCGGTCGTGTTTTTTGCGGCTGGATATGTCCTCAAACAATTTTTAGAGTAATTTATCGTGATTTAATAGAGACAAAACTGCTAAAACTTAGAAAACGAATAAAGAATAAACAGCAAGAACCGGATATGAGTATCTTGAAAAACAAGATAAAAAAAGCAGTCGCAATTTTAATCTGGGTAGTTCTATCGTTTGTAGCGAGTGCAAACCTTCTATGGTTTTTTGTTCCACCGGAAGATTTTTTCGCTTATATGGCTGATCCGTTTGATCACATGATTCTCTTTGGCACACTCATAGTCTCAGCGCTTTTTCTTATCTATGACATTGTATTTTTACAAGAAGATTACTGTATCTATGTATGTCCATACTCAAGAATTCAGTCTGTTTTATATGATGAGCATACGGTTATGGCTCTTTATAATACAAACCGCGGCGGTCATATCTATAACGAAGATAAGGAGAAGGTGTTCACAAAACAAAAAGAGCTTCAAAAAGTTGAGCCGCATGCAGAGTGTACGGCATGTGAGAGTTGTGTAACCGTTTGTCCTACACATATAGATATACGAAAGGGTCTTCAGCTTGAGTGTATAAACTGTCTGGAGTGTGTGGATGCATGTACCGTTGTAATGGGCAAACTAGGCAAACCTTCGCTTGTTACATGGTCTAGCGATTATGAGATTATAGATAAAAAGGGGAAAACAAAATATTTTCGCCCAAAAATTTTAGCTTATATTGTATTGCTTGTCGGTTTGGTAATAGCTATGGTTATTATGGGAAGCAAAAAAGAGCATATGCTTTTAAATATTAACAAAGAAAACAGACTATACTCCATATCAAAAGAGTCTGACGGTAAGATTGCAGTGGATAACGCTTATGTATTTTTGATACAAAATACAAAAAACGAGAAGATGGATTTCTATTTTGATGTAACTCTTCCAAAAGATATAAAAGGGAATCTTGAGATAGTAAAGCCCACAGAGCCTTTCTCTGTAACTCCGGGAGTAAAAAAGAAAAAAATCGTAGTTTTAAGAACTTATGATGAGCTTTCAGATGATGCAAGGCATGATACGATAATTCCAATAAAAATTCGTGCTTATGCGCTGGAGCATGAGGAGATAGTAGTCTTTAGAGATGCTACTTTTACCTATCCTAGGGCAGATATAATTGAGGATACAAAAGATTAGTATCCTCGAAATAAAATGTGATATTTTTTTGATATAATTCAATTTTAGTAGATAAGTTTTGTCTTATAAATGAACTATAAGGAGCAAAATGGCATTTTCAGTAGAGAATAGAAAAGGCACATTAAGCGGTATTTTGTTTGTGGCAATTTTTGCCGCAGCAGCTACAATGATATCGGAAATAAATTTTGTTAAATCTCTTGGTATTTCACCCCTTGTTATCGGGATTGTTTTAGGGATTTTTTATGCAAATACACTTCACAATAAAACTCCAAAAGAGTGGAGCTTAGGCATCACCTTCTCCGGAAAAAAAATTTTACGCTTTGCAATCGTCTTTTACGGTTTTCGTATAACTTTTCAGCAGATTGCCGAAGTTGGGGTAGAGGGATTTATGGTCTCTCTTATTATGCTCTCTACAACTTTTATTTTGGGAACTTGGGCGGGGCAGAGGCTCTTTAACATGGATAGAGACACCTCTATGCTTAGCGCATCAGGAGCTTCTGTGTGCGGTGCTGCTGCAGTTTTGGCAACAGAGCCGGTTTTAAAAGCAGAGGAGCACAAGGCTGCAATTGCGGTTTCAATGGTTGTTTTATTTGGAACAATATCTATGTTTTTATATCCGCTGTTATATAACATGGGTGTTTTTGATATGAGTGCAAAAGAGTTTGGTATCTATGTCGGTGGAACAATTCATGAGGTTGCGCAGGTTGTAGCAGTTCCGGCATCTATACCAAATGCAAGCCAAGATATGGCAAATGCCGCGGTAATTGTGAAGATGACAAGGGTTATTATGATAGCGCCGATGCTTATCATTTTGGGGATATACCTCTCATATAGCTCAAAGAAAAGCGGCACGAGTGTAGGCGGAGTTAAGCTTGTGATTCCTTGGTTTGCCGTATATTTTATAGGTATGGCAGGGTTTAATTCACTTCAAATAGTTCCCCAAAATATAGTTGACATCATAAATGAGATAGATACTTTTTTACTCACAATGGCAATGACGGCACTTGGAATCGGTACTGTATTTTCAAAGTTTAAAGGTCTTGGACTAGCTCCGGTATATACTTCGGGTTTAATGTTTGCATGGTTGTTAGTCGGTGGATATTTTATAACAAAATGGGTTGTGGCAATTTTTTAATATACCGCATTATACTCAGCCTTGAGAGAATTGACTTGTAACTTTTAACTAAAAGAGTATATAATAAAGACAAATCAAATTTCAAGGAGTCAGTAGAGTGTCAAATTTGCCAAACACGCTGAATTCTTACTGGCTTTGGAGAGAGATATCATCAAAGTTAGGAGTCTCAAATCCTGCATATAAATATTGGAGTGAGACTAGAAATTTAAAACTTAACAATAAGTATCTTTTTATACAAAAAAACACCCTTCCTTCAAAATATGAGCATGTAGAGAGTGTCCTTACCGATTTATCGGGGCACCTACCTATAAAATACGCTTCTGATAGGCTACATGTGAATGAAAGAATATTTTCATATGAGAAGATGAGACTCTATAAGGAGTTTGAATATAAGTTTGTAGAAGATGTAAAATTTGTAAATATAAAAAAATTTTTTACGGAGTTTGGGATAAAAGTAGATAAAAACTCTATTGTTGTGCTTGGAAAAATCAAGGAGTTGGAGATAGGACCTGAGTGCACTTTTTATAATTTAAAAAATGATTACGGAGTGGTGGTTTACGAATAATGAATACCTTTTTTCTTGAGTTCCGTGACCCGCTTTTTGGGATAATAATCTTTTTTGTTCTTATTTTTGTTATCACTTTTTTCTCTTACTGGTTTGCAAAATTTAAGAAAAAAGAGGATTACAGGCATTTAGATAAGTTTTTAAAGCAGTTTCATACTCTGCCGTCACAAAATGAGCTTAAAGTCTTGATTACAAAGGGGGAACTCTCTGAAAAATCTTGGTTGCTTCTGGCAAGCGCATACGCAAAAAACGGTAACTATGAGAAAAGTATAGAGATATATAGTGAACTCTTAAAGGTTGGAGATAAATCTAACTACAGAGACACCCTTTTTCTGTTAGGAAAAACATATTTTAAGGCCGGTTTTCTCGAGCGCGCAAGGCAGATTTTTTTAGAGATACTAAAAAACAATCCACGAACCCCGCAAGCCTTAAACTACCTGCTCTTAGTCTATGAGCAGATGAGAGACTATAGTGCAGCCCTTGAGGTATTAGAAGTAATAAGCGAGCTAAAAAAAGAGATAACCGTAGAGAGTGCTTATATTAACTCTTTGCTTATTTTAAACGATTCACTCATGAGTTCTGATGAAAAGGTAAATAAGCTCTTAGAGATATATAAAAAGAGCAGTCACTTGACCTACCTTATATTTGAGTATATATTTCGAGTAAATCCAAAAGCTGCATGGGAGAATATTGATATCTCAAAAGCAGAGTTGCTAGTTGATGTGCTGTGGAGATGCGATAAAAAAGATTTGAATTTTGATATAATAATGCAAAACGGCTATTTAAGGGAACTATACACGGCAAAAGGGTATATAAAAGAGGCAACAAAGAGTTCTATTTTTGAACTTGATGTGCTTATAAATCTTGACTCTAAGGTAAATGCCACGCTTGGATTTGAGTACATATGTACTAGCTGTAAGACTGCTTATCCATTTGCCTTTAGCCGTTGTAGCGGCTGTCATGCAATTGATACCTCAATGGTAGAACTCTCTTTAGTAAAAGATTATCATAAGGATTTTAGTGAAGAAAATAACTCTTTTCAGTGATGGTAGTGCTCTTGGAAACCCTGGACCCGGGGGGTATGGTACAATTTTGCGCTTTGGCTCTAAGGAGAGGGAGATTAGTGGCGGAGAGGCTCATACAACAAACAACAGAATGGAGCTTTTGGCTGTTATTGAGGGGCTAAAAGTGCTTAAAGAACCATGTGAAGTTGATATAATCTCTGACTCCTCTTATGTTGTCAAAGGTATAAATGAGTGGCTTACCGGATGGATAAAGAGGGATTTTAAGAAGGTGAAAAATCCTGATTTATGGGCAGAGTATATAGAGGTTTCAAAAGGGCATAAGATAAATGCAATATGGGTTAGAGGGCATAACGGGCATATTGAAAATGAGAGATGTGATATTTTGGCAAAAACAGAAGCATTAAAGATTAAGGAGGCACAAAATTGAGTAAAAATAGAGAGCTTTTAGAAGAGACTTTAGGATATAAGTTTAAGAATGAGAAGCTTATTATCGAAGCGCTGACACATAAGAGCTATAAGCAGCCCTACGATAATGAGCGACTTGAATTTTTGGGTGATGCGGTTTTGGATTTGATTGTAGGGGAGTATCTCTTTTTTAAATTTCCAAAATCAGATGAGGGTAACCTCTCAAAAATTAGAGCAGCACTCGTAAATGAAGATGGTTTTGAGAAGTTGGCAAGATCTATAGATTTGGGTAAATATATACTTCTATCAAATGCGGAAGAGAACAATGGTGGCAGGGAGAAGGCATCTCTGCTCTCAAACGCTTTTGAAGCGGTTATGGGTGCAATCTATCTAGAGTCAGGCTTAGAGGTTGCTAGAAAAATAGCAATTGATTTGATAGAGAAAAATCATATAGAGATATCGCTTGAGACTCTATTTAGAGATTTTAAAACAACTCTGCAGGAGCTTACTCAAGCGAGATTTGGAGAGACTCCTGAATACAAAGTTATTGCTAGTCGTGGACCTGACCATAAGAAAGAGTTTGAAGTTGCCGTTATCATAGAGAGCAAAGAGTACGCAAGAGCGGTAGGTAAAAGTAAAAAAATTGCCCAACAAGAAGCTGCAGAGATGGCAGTAAAACTTTTAAATGAGGAAGAGAAGTGAACAGTTTTGGAGTGAAGTTAAGATTTAGCACTTTTGGAGAGTCTCACGGAGTGGCAATCGGGTGTCTGCTTGATGGAGTACCGGCTGGACTAGAGATAGATGAGGCGTTTATTCAGAGTGAACTTAATCGTAGAAAACCTGGAAAAAGCGAGTTTGAGACTGCAAGAAAAGAGGATGACAAGGTAGAGATATTAAGCGGTGTTTTTGAGGGTAAAAGTACAGGAACTCCGATTGCGATGTTAATACGCAATACAAATCAAAAGTCAAAAGATTACTCAAATATCAAAGATATTTTTCGCCCCGGTCATGCCGATTTTACATATTTTTATAAATACGGTATAAGAGATTACCGAGGAGGAGGCAGAAGTTCTGCAAGAGAGACGGCTGCTAGAGTTGCGGCAGGTGCCGTTGCAAAGCTGATGTTAAAGCAGTTAGATATTGAAGTTTTTAGCGGAATTTGTGAGGTAGATGGCATTAAGTCACAGAGGTTTGATTATGAGGCTGCTAAAGAGAGCATAATATTTGCACTTGACGTAGATAAAGAGCAGGAGCAAAAAGATGCGATACTTAATGCAAAAAATGCGCATGACTCAGTAGGCGGTGTCTCAAGGGTACTGATTAAAGGTGCCCCAAAAGGTCTTGGAGAGCCGCTTTATTATAAATTAGACGCAATGCTAGCAGATGCTATGATGGGCATAAATGCCGTTAAAGCAGTTGAGATAGGCGATGGTGTTTTAACGGCATCGATGAGTGGCTCACAAAACAATGATGAGATTAGAGCAGAGGGTTTTGTAACAAATCACTCTGGCGGAATTCTCGGCGGAATAAGTAACGGCGAAGATATCGTTATGAATGTATATTTTAAACCAACACCATCAATTTTTAAAGAGCAAAAAACAGTTACGACACAAAACAGAGAGGTTGAGTTCTCGCTAAAAGGACGACACGACCCATGTGTTGCCATAAGAGGAACGGTAGTCTGTGAAGCGATGGCGGCTTTGGTTGTTGCCGACATGCTTCTTTTAAATATGGGTACGCAGATGGATAGAGTTGTTAAATATTATAAATAGTAACTCATAGGGGCTACTGCTTATCCTTTGGCTCAATTACGCCTTTTGCAGATTTAATGGCACTTCCAAGTGCTGTTTTTGCAACACCCCAAGCTTGAATTCCCATTCTCTTTGCCTCCTTGGCAGTTTCGGACTTAAGTGCAGTGTCTGCTTTTTTAACAGCTGTTTTTGCAAGCGCAGAGAATCTATCTCTCATGACCTGAGCTGCCTCTTTTGAGATGTAGATTAGCTCTTCGAGGTCATAGTGCATCTTTTTGTTAAGATCTAGTAATATTTTTCTTATGGTCGGATCGCTCTCGTTTGCCTGAGTTTGAACAACTTGTAAAAAGAGAGTATCAGTTTGGTTTAAATCCTCCATGATAGTGTCATAATCTTCAATAAGAATGTGTTTTGCTTCCAGAGGCATATATGCCAACCTTTTTTTGAATCTGTCGATGGACTCAAGCAGTCCTGCTCTCATTCCCTTTAGTGTGGCTTCTAAAATATCTTCGGACGTATTTGGCGTAGCTTCTGCTATATCTATGCTTGAGTGCAAAATTGTAGAGAGAATTTTTCTAACTCTTATGGTGTTTAGCGTTCCCTCTTTAATTGTTTGGTATGTAAGCTCCTTTATAACCTCTTGAATAGACTCTTTTGCTTCAGAATCTTTTGACTTCTCTATTGCAGTTATTATCGCTCCCTCAACAGTTTCGCTAAGTATGTCAAAGAGATCGATTGATTGAAGTTTTATTTGATGAAGCTTCGATAGCGTCTGGGCGTCATCCTTGTCTATCTTAGACTCTATATCGTTAAAAATCGTATACTTTGCTTCTTGAAGTTGGGCAGACTTTCTCTCCAAACTCTTCTCAAGAAGCTCTTTTTGTACAAGAAGTTCTTGAAGCTCATCACGCAGTTTTTTTGTCTTTTTGTCTATAATATCTGTCGTTAAATCCCTCATCTCATGAAGATTTAATTCTTGCAGTTGAATGTTTTTTAGTTCCGGTAAACCCATTTTAGACTCCTTTTTAAAGTACCATTTTTATATTTTGATGAGCTTTTAATGCTTCATAGATGAAATTTCTGTCATCTTCATTATGTACAAGTATGTCTAGGTTCATACTTATATATTTCCCGCTTCTGCTGGTGTTTGAGTGAGTAAGCTTATGCTCTCTCTCATATATAACATCTCGTATGGCTTGCTCAAGCGCCTCTTTTTCTCCGGCAATTAGTTTGTAGCACCAACTGCACGGATAAGTAAGCTCCAGTTTCTCTTCTCTATCGTTGATAATCTCCACTTTTACCTCCCGATTTTTTCTCTAATTGGACATTGCGTATAACCATGGCTTTATCTATCGCTTTTACCATGTCATAAATAGTTAAGAGCCCTATGCTTGTTCCTGTTAGTGCCTCCATCTCAACACCTGTCTGGCCTGTGAGTTTTGCAGTAACGGTAAGTTTAAATCCCGGAAGCTCTTTTAGCTCCTCTACGTCACAATTAATTCCACTTAAATTTAGAGGATGACACATTGGGATAAGCTCGCTTGTCTTTTTAACCCCCATAATAGCAGCAATAACTGCGGTTTGCACTACAGGACCTTTTTTTGTTTTTTGCGTCACTATTGCATCATAAGCATCTTGACTCATCTCTATTATACCACTTGCTACGGCTACTCTTGTTGTTTGATTTTTCTCAGAAACATCTACCATCTTCGGTCTATCGTTTTCATCCAAATGCGTTAAATTCATTACTATTTCTTTGTGCTTTATTTCTTAATATTATAGCAGAAGAAAACTGATTTGTTTTTATGTAAGATAGTGCAACTAAAGGATAAAAAAATATGCTAAATTAGTTTCAGTGCTTCTTGATACTCATGAGGGTGGTTTATATTTAAAAATGGTTTTTCATCCTCAAACTCTACATAAATAGTCTCTGATGCTTGAAGCAACTTTGCTAGTTTGTGGTTATTCTCTTTTTGCATGTCGATAAATTTATTTTCAAGAGAGCGGTGATAAATCCCGCACATTGGTTGTATGCCGCTTTTAGTTTTTGCTACTGTCGCATCTATGTCAGGCGTATCTGCTTGAATGATTTTTTCTATCTCTTTTTTTGTAATAAATGGAGAATCAACGCTAATGACAAAAAACTTCTCATGTTTTAAGGCTCTAAAGGCAGAGATAAATCCCGCGGTAGGAGCATAGATGGAGTCTGTTTTTATATCTTTTATGAACTCGGCATCAAAGTTAAATTTTGAGCTCTCTTTAGATGAGATATATACGGTTTTAAAGATTTTTTTTAGCCTTGAGAGTTGAAATTGTGTAAGTGTATCAAACCCTGCAAATGGAAGAAGAGACTTATCCTCTCCCATGCGCGAGCTTTTGCCGCCGGCAAAGATGACACAAGGTATATCAAACATTATCTAGGGTCTGTTATGTAACCGGTGATTGCAGAGATGGCAGCAACTGCCGAGTTTGCCAAATAGACTTTTGAACTTCTGCTTCCCATGCGTCCGACAAAGTTACGGTTTGTTGTTGAGACTGCAACTTCATTATCGCCAAGTATCCCCATGTACCCGCCAAGACAAGCTCCACATGTAGGGTTACTTACAACACCGCCGGCATCTATAATAATGTCCATATATCCGAGTTTATACGCCTCTTGTAAGATTTTTTGAGTTCCCGGTGTTACAATTAGACGAACATCTTCATGAACTTTTTTACCCTTTAAAATCTCTGCAGCAGTTTTTAAATCACCTAATCTTCCATTTGTACAGCTCCCGATGAAAGCTTGATCAATTTTGATGTTATCTTTTACCGCTTGAGTTATAGAGTGTCCGTTTGAAGGTAAGAAAGGATAAGCAATAACAGGCTCAAGATTTGCTACATCAATCTCTAAAGTCTGGCAGTAAGAGGCATCTGCATCAGAGTGGTGAATTTTAGGCTTGCGAGCTAAGTTTTTATCGCTTAAGAACTCTTTTGTTACATCATCATAAGCCACGATTCCGCTTTTTGCACCCGCTTCTATAGCCATATTACACATTGAAAATCTATCATCCATATTTAAATGCTCAATTGTGCTTCCGGTAAACTCCAAAGTTTTGTAAAGTGCACCGTCAACGCCAATCATGCGAATAATCTCTAAGATAATATCTTTTCCGGTTGTATATTTGCCGGGTTTTCCGCTTAAGATTACTTTTATAGATTCAGGAACTTTAAACCAGTTTCCGCCAGTAATCATGGCAAAAGCTAAGTCGGTCGAACCCATACCGGTTGAGAATGCTCCAAGTGCGCCGTGAGTACATGTGTGGCTATCTGCACCGATGATGACATCCCCGGGGACTATAAGACCTTTTTCCGGTAGAAGTGCGTGTTCGATTCCCATATCTTTTTCATCAAAAAAGTTCTTTAGGTTATGCTTTTTTGCAAAGTCGCGACTGATTCTTGCTTGATTTGCACTTGCGATATCTTTTGCGGGAATGAAGTGGTCAAGAACGATAGAAAATCCATCTGGATTTGCAAGTTTTGTAGCACCGCTTAGATTAAAAGCACTGATTGAGATTGGTGTTGTTATATCGTTTCCGATAACCATATCTATGCTGGAGCGGACTATTTCACCCGCAAAAACTTTTTTTCCGACATGCTCAGAGAATATTTTTTCGGTTATAGTTTGAGCCATAATAAGCCTTTAAGAATGTAATTTAAGTTTGCGATTATACCCATTTTTGTTTTGTATATAATTTAACCCAAAAAATGCTATATTGAGAAAAAAGTAGAAAAGTATGCAAAAGAGTTATAAAAGAGTGGATGCGCATCTCTCAAGTTTAGGATACTGCTCAAGAAGCGAAGCAAAAAAGTTTTTGAGTAAAAATTTAGTATGTGTAGATGGGGTCAGGGTTTTTGATGTTAGGCAAAAAGCTTATAACAACGAAATAACGGTCGATGGCGAGAGGCTTGATGATGAGTGCTTGGTTATTTTAATGAACAAGCCTAGCGGTGTAGTCTGCTCTCATGATGATGCAGGGGTGCTTATCTACTCACTGCTTCCTCCCCGTTGGCAAAGAAGAAATCCAAAAATCTCAACGGTAGGCAGATTAGATGCGGATACTACCGGAGCGATTTTATTAACGGATGACGGAGCACTTAATCATAAGCTCACAAGTCCAAAAAGTGAGATTTCAAAAGTGTATGAAGTTACCCTTGCTGAGCCTTTAAGAGGGGATGAAGCGGAGATTTTTGCAAGCGGAAACCTTATGTTAAACGGCGAAAAAAAGCCGCTTAAAAGTGCTAAGATGCAGATAATAAATCCAACTCTTGTAAGATTAGAGATTAGCGAGGGGAGATACCATCAGGTAAAGAGAATGTTTGGTGCAGTAAAAAACAGGGTAGTCGCACTTCATAGAGTGCGCTTTGGAGAGTATGGTGTTGAAGGCTTAGAGCCATCGGAGTATAGAGTTATTAATCTTTAGTAGTATTTAGGTCATAAATTTCATATTTTAGGGCTTTTTTCATATACTCTGTTGAGCAGAAGAACATTGCGGCAAAAAGAGGGTTTAGCTCTGCACAATCCTCTTTGATAGTATCAAATATTTTAAAGCTAAATCCGGTAAGTTCATCACTATTTTTAACGCTTACTTTAAACTCAATGGGTGCTAAAGTCTTTACCATGTTTAATATTTTCTTCTTTTTCTTCTGATTTTCGTTTTGTAAGATATTAAAACTTTCATCTTCTAAACTTTTATGAGAGCCGATAGCCTCTTCTAAAACATCAAACTTATCTTTAAAAATTATTTTATTCCATCTTATATTTAGATCTTTGGAGTCAACTTTACAGGCACTATCTATTAAAGCATTGGGTTTTTTCTCTTTTATGGCTTCTATTAATCCCAAAAGAGAGTTGGCTCCTCCGACGCTCTTGGAGCATTTTTGCACTAAAATATGTATTAATGCTTTCGTATCGCTATTATATTTGTTAAAATTACACATGATGTATTCCTGATTTGTTATAGTATGTATAATTATAGCTTAAATATTGAATTAGTACAGCTTCATTTAAGCTTATTCAAATAACAAAACTAATATCATAGCAGAAGTAAAACAAGACAAAAAATGTCTTAATTAAAAATAATTCGATTCAACAAGGTTAAATATGCAAGTTTATTTAGATAATAATGCTACGACAATGGTTGATCCATTAGTTGTAAAGGAGATGCAACCGTTTTTTAGTGAGATATATGGAAATCCAAACTCACTTCATAAATTTGGAACAGCTTCTCATCCTGCGCTAACAAAGGCAATGGATCAGCTCTATAAAGCACTCAATGCAAGTGATAATGATGATATAATCTTTACATCGTGTGCAACCGAATCAAACAACTGGGTTTTAAAATCGGTCTATTTAGACCATATAGTAAACGGCGATAAGAACCATATTATCACAACCGAGGTTGAGCACCCATCCGTCTACTCTGCGTGTAAAGCTCTTGAAGAGCAGGGCGTAAAGGTTACATATCTTCCGGTAAATCACGAAGGTGTGGTAGAGGCTCATGTAGTAAAAAGCTTTATTACGGATAAGACTGCTCTAGTGTCCGTTATGTGGGCTTCAAATGAGACAGGCGTTATAAATCCTATAAAAGAGATAGGCGAGATATGTAAAGAGAAGGGTGTTTTATTTCACACTGACGGTGTTCAAGCGGTAGGTAAAATCCCTATCGATTTGCAGGATATACATGTTGACTTTCTCTCTATAAGTGCACATAAATTCCATGGACCAAAAGGTATAGGCGCACTATATATCAAAGATTCGCAACCACTCACTCCTCTTTTACATGGCGGTGAACATATGGGCGGAAGACGATCTGGTACTTTAAATGTTCCATATATTGTGGCAATGGGCAAAGCAATTGAGCTTGCAACTACAGATATAGAAGAAAAAATAGCTTCAATCAGAGCAAAAAGAGATCGCTTAGAAGATGCAATCTTGGAGTTAAGTGATACATTTGTAGTTGGTGAACGTGAAAATAGAACGCCA
>NZ_JALOAA010000071.1 GCF_023229025.1 Sulfurimonas sp. | reverse complement strand
ACGGATGGGTCAATGGAGAAGTCGAGAGAACTTCTGACATATACAGAGCTTAAACTTATATCATCACTCTCTTTTAAATCATCTATAATTAACCTGCCGACTCTGCCATTTGCACCAAAAACACCAACTCGTGTCATTTAATTCTCCTACTAAATAAATTAATTTAATTTTTCATCCACATAAGATATAGCTTGAAGTGCGGCAACAGCACCGTCACCTGCAGCACTAACAACCTGTTTTGGAGCAGCTATACGCATATCACCTGCTGCAAAAAGACCTTCAACCGAGGTCTTCATGCTGATATCAACAATTATATCTCCCTGCTTGCTTACATCACATAGAAAGCTTCCATCTTCTTGAATTAGAGTTTGATTATTTACATCGTTTCCGACAAAAACAAAAACACCGGGTGCTTTTATATCACGAATCTCTCCATCGCTGTTTTTTACCTTGATACCTACAACTCCCATATTATCGCCGTAAACTTCTTCGGGAGTAGTGTTTAAAATAAGCTCAATATTTTCGGAATTTTCTACTCTTTTTACTGTATTTGGAGCTGCACGAAATGAGTCACGCCTATGGATGAGATAGACTTTAGAGCATATTTTCGCAAGGTATAGAGCCTCTTCTAAGGCAGTATCTCCGCCGCCGATTACAGCAACTTCTTTTCCTTTATAGAAAAAACCATCACATGTAGCACAAGTACTCACGCCCTTACCAAGCAATTCATCCTCTCCTGCAAATCCAGCTCGTCTTGGGGAGGATCCTGTACATACTATAACACTATGTGCTTGGCTTATTGAGCCATCCTCTTTATGAATCTTAAATATATCGCCATCTTTGCTGATACGTTTTACTTCAACCATCTCATGTTTTAGACCAAATTTTTGGCACTGCTCGGGCCATGGCATCATCAAATCCATTCCACTGATTTCGCCGGTAACACCTGGGTAGTTCTCAATCTCTGAACTCTGCGTTATCTGCCCTCCGGGCATACCTTTTTCAAACATAACAACGTTTTCTAAGCCACCGCGAGTTGTATATAATCCTGCAGTAAGACCTGCCGGTCCGCCACCGATAATTGCGCAATCCAATATCATAAAATATCCTTGTTTATAAATCTTTTATTTGGGTTGATAACTCATTTAAATTATCTAGTTTTCGTATCACTATATTCATTATTCCCATAAAGGGGCTTTGCCCCTTTATTCCGCTTAGACCGCTGTGGTCACTGAAGGTGGGCTCTCAAATTACAATAAATCAACACTTTTAGATAACTCATTTAAATTATCTAGTTTTCGTATCATACTATCTTGTTTATAAAGAGACTCTTTTGTTTTCTTTATAAAAAAAATAGATGGAATTTCATATAAGTTAAATCTTTGTATAAAACTTAGAGATGTTTTTGTTCCGCTTCTTAAAAATGTGGTATTTTTGCTGTTTTCATAAACTTCATTATAGTAGTCAATTGCAATAATGGGGAGATTTAAATCAATATCTGCAAGAAGTTGGGCTGTTTTATCTATTTTAGAGCTATAAAAAACTACTATATATTTATCAGCCGTTGGGGTAAAAATATCTTTTTTTTCATAAAATACCCACTCTTTAAAGTCAATAAATTTATACTCTGAGAATTTATAATTAAAATAAGCAAAGGCAGCAGCTATCATAGCTGCGCCAAAGAAAGAGGCTAGTAGTGTAGATAGAGAAAAGAGACTTTTGCCTCCTGCAGACACTACACTACTCTTAAGTTACGCTAAGAGAGCGTCTATTTTTTCAGCTAGAGCAGCTTTTGATTGTGCCCCGACAACTTGGTCTACCATCTTGCCATCTTTGAAAAACATGATTGTAGGAATAGAGCGAATACCAAATTTAACAGCAATATCTTGCTCTTCATCAGTATTTACTTTACAGATTTTAGCTTTACCGTCATAGTCATTAGCAAGCTCTTCAATTACAGGAGCAATCATACGGCAAGGCCCGCACCAAGGTGCCCAAAAATCTACTAAAGATACACCTTCGCTTAGTGTTGCTTCAAAATCAGAACCAGTTAATTCTATATATTTACCCATCTTAATTTCCTTCTTAAATTTAAGTTTTTGCATTATACAAGTCTAACTCTTTAAAATTGCTTTATGATATTTTTATCAAATCTTTATAAACTCTTTTTTCCTATTTTTATAAAATACACACTCCTCATAACCTGCATCTTTTGCCATCTTAAGAGCCTTATCACTAAATAATCCAACTTGCTCAGGTTTATGGGCATCTGAAGCAAATGTTATCGGGATATCAAGCTTTTTAATCTCCCTTAAGAGAGACATAGATGGATAAGCTTCGCCGATAGGCTTTCTAAATCCTGCAACATTTATCTCAATAGACATATCTGCTTCTTTAATCGCAAGTAGCGCATTTTTTGCTATTTCATTTATATCTTTTTTTGGCAAAAATTTAAAAATTTTAATTAAATCCAAATGCCCGACAATGTCAAAGAGTCTGCTACTTGCCATCTCCTCAATCGCATCAAAATATTTTTGCCAAATCTCATCAATATCCTGCTCTTTATAGTTTCCTATAAACTCAGGATTATCAAACCCCCACTCATCAATAAAGTGTACGGAGCCTATCAAAAAATCAACATCAGCTTTTAGAACTCTCTCATCCATATAGCCTTTAAGGTAATCAACTTCATATCCTAGCAGAATCTCAATGCTCTCTTTATATCTCTCTTTTGCCTCAAGAATAGTTGTTTCATACTCTTGCATCTGCTCAAAACTCATGCGATATTTTTCATCAAAATTCATAGGTGCATGTTCAGAAAAGCCAAAATATTTTATGTTGCACTCTATCGCTTTTTGGATATATTCAGATACTTCGCCCTCTGCATGATTGCAAAGTTTAGTATGGTTATGTAGGTCAACTATCATTGTTTAATTCTCATATTTATATGTTTTATGATATTATAGTGATAAAAATTAAATTTAGCGAATGTATAACGGAGAATTTTCTATGACTCAAGAAGAACTAGATGCTATGATGAGCGGTGATATTGAAGATTTAGACTCTTTTGCGGATGATGATATAAATAATGCCTCTGTTGAAGAGGATTCTGAATTTGAAGATGATGAAAAAGAGGATTTAGTCTCTGCAAAACAGAGTGATGATAAGCCGTTGGGATATAGTCCCGATACAGCACATCATTGGCCTCTTCCTGCAACAAATGAAAACAAAATGGTACATCAACTTGATGATGTTACAAAAGAGAGTGAAGAGAAAGCTAGTGAGATTTTTGACATTATTGAGGGGATAAGCAATGATTTGCTTGAGGAAGAGAAGAGAGCCCAAGAAGTAATAGAGGTGCTAGAAAGTAACTTTGAGTTGTTTAAAACCTTAAGCATTAAATTTCCGGATGTAGAAGCTTTTAAAGTTCAACTAGATAAAAATAGCTCGGCACTACAGAGCACAAACGAAGCCTTAGAGACTCTTCAATCAAGTGGAGAGTCTATAATCAGTGTTATGGACATTATGCAGTATCAAGATATTCATCGTCAAAAAATTGAACGTGTTATTAATGTTATGCGCGCACTCTCTAACTACATGAACTCCCTCTTTGAAGGTAAAATTGATGATGAAAAAAGAGTCTCTTCTGCACAGCATATTGTAGGCGACTCTCATAATGAATTGGCGACAAATGAAGATATAGAAGCTCTTTTAGCGCAGTTTGGCAGTTGATGCAAAAAGTTGAGTTATTATCCCCTGCGGGAACGTTAGAAAAATTAAAAATTGCGATTGATTTTGGTGCTGATGCCGTATATGGAGGGGTGAGTCACTTCTCTCTTCGTATTCGCTCAGGAAAAGAGTTCAGTTTTGAAGAGTTTGAGGAGGGGATTGCATATGCACATGCAAGAGGTAAAAAAGTTTATGCAACAATAAACGGCTTTCCTTTTAACTCCCAACTCAACCTGTTAAAAAAACATATTTTAAAAATGGCAGAGCTAAAACCGGATGCTTTTATAATTGCGACACCGGGTGTACTTAAACTTTGCCACGAGTTAGCTCCAGAGATGCCTCTTCATCTCTCGACTCAAGCTAATGTAATGAATGTTCTTGATGCTAAAGTTTACTATGATATGGGAGCAACACGCATAATTACGGCTAGAGAGATCTCACTTAAGGATTTGGTTGAGATTAAAAAAGAGCTTCCGGATTTGGAGCTTGAAGTTTTTGTTCATGGCTCTATGTGTTTTGCATATAGTGGAAGATGTCTTATCTCAACACTTCAAAGCGGGCGTGTGCCAAACCGTGGCTCATGCGCGAATGATTGTAGGTTTCCTTATGAGATGTATGCGGCAAATCCTGAGACGGGAACGCTCTTTAGACTTGAGGAGGATGAGGGTGTGGGAACTTACATCATGAATTCAAAAGATCTTAATCTCGCTTCGCATATCAAAGAGATTCTAGATAGCGGTGTTGTAGATTCTGTTAAGATAGAGGGTCGTACAAAAACAGCATATTACGCGGCAGTAACGGCAAAGGCCTATAGAATGGCTATAGATGACTACTATGAAGATAAGGTAGATGTTGATAAATATCAGTATGAGTTACAATCTCTTCAAAATCGCGGATATACCGATGCTTATTTAATCTCTAGACCGTTTGAGAAACATGACACGCAGAGCTTGGATTTTACAATGCAACTTGGAACACATCAGGTAAGCGGAGTCGTAAATGAGGAGGGGACTCACTTCCTGTGCAAATATAAAACTCTGCCTAATGATGAGCTTGAAATAGTTGCTCCGCTGGGTTCTAATATAGAACTCGTTGACAATAAGATAGGCACGACATATGAGCGCGAGGGAAGAATTTACATGAAGCTAAAACAGCTCTTGGCTGAAAATAAAAAAGTGTGGGATGAGGTTCATAGCGGAAACACAAACCCGATAACACTTCCTCTAAAACTGCCGCCATACACCTTTTTAAG
>NZ_JALOAA010000026.1 GCF_023229025.1 Sulfurimonas sp. | reverse complement strand
GAAAATTATAGATCAGTTACAAAAGATTAAAAAGTCCAATGTATAATAATGTATTAATATTAAAAGGGTGAATATGTTTAAGTTTATAATTGTGGGGTTTATGTTGCTTTTAAATCTTCAAGCGGACAATAAAGAGGCGCTTGAAGCATTTAAAAAGAGTGATTATGAGAGAGCATTTAAGATTTATGAGAAAAATGCAAAGAGCGGTGACGGAGTCGCACAAAGCGCACTTAGCTATCTCTACGCAAACGGCTTAGGAACAAAAAAAGATATTGAAAAATCTATACATTGGCTCGAAGAAGCGGCAAAGAGTGAAAATGCAAATGCACAGTATGATTTGGGTATGTTTTATCTGCGTGGCAATAATGTAAAAAAAGATAGCAAAAAAGCTTTTAAACTGCTAAGTAAATCCTCTGAGCAAAATAACACAAACGCTAAGTATGACTTGGCACTAATGTACTATAATGGCGAAGGAGTTGATTTAAATGTTACAAAATCAGCCGAGCTTCTAGAGAGTGCCGCAATCTCCGGACATAAAATAGCACAACAGAATGTTGGACGCGTCTATATGCAGTTGTTAAACTTTGATAAGGCAGCAGAATGGCTTGAGAAAAACGCAGCAGATGGAGATGAGAGTGTATATTATCTGCTTGCTGAGATATATTGTGAACAAGAGAAGTTTAATAAAGCAAAAAAATGGGCACAAAAAGCGATAGATAAGGGAAGTAAAGAGGCAGAGGAGCTATATAAAAAACATAAGCTTCAAGACTATTAGGGGTTTTTAAAACCCTTAAATAGGAATAACTTTATATCCTGAACCATATATATTGTGTATTACTCCCTCAGGCAGTTTTATGCGGATTCTCTTCATAAGAGAAGTAACGGCATGCGAGGAGAACTTTTTTTCATCTTTTTGCTCATGTAGGTATTTAAAAATATCTTCTGCTGAGAAACAGACATTTGGTTCTGAGAAGAGTAGCTTTAAGAGAAGACGCTCCATTTTTCTAAGCTTTATCTCTTTAGAGTTATCCCAAAGCGTATCTGTATCATAATCCCAATAAGTAGTATCGCTTACATAAACACGGTTAGTTGTCTTTCGAATAAGCTCAACGGTATCAAGTAAAATATTTTTGAGAGCATCAGTCTTTATCGGTTTGATAAGATATGATTCAAGATGAAGCTTTATTGCGTGAAGGAGTTTTTCTTGATCAGAGTGAGCGCTCATAACAATAATTTTACTCTCTTTATCATGCTCTCTTATCATGGCAATCATATCTAGACCGTCAAGATTTGGCATACTAATATCTGTTAAAATAATGTTTGGTCTCTTCTGCTTATATATATCATAAGCTTCATCCCCGCATGATGCAACATAGACTCTATGGAAGAATATTTGTAAATACTCCAAGAGAGCCTCTCGTAACTCCGTCTCATCCTCTGCTAACAATATAGATATATCTTTAATTTTTTCAATTTTCATTTTTTATCTTTATGCTGAATTGTGCTCCAAGTTTTTTGTGCTCGCTAGAGTAGACATTTTTTGCACCTAAAATTCCGTGCATATTCTCCTCTATAATCATTTTTGCTATATGAAGACCAAGCCCAGTTCCGATTGATTTATGTTTTGTAGTAAAGTATGGATCAAACAGTTTACTTAGATTTTCTTCATCAATTCCACCGCAATTATCTTCTATAATTAGAGTAATATACTCATCATCGCCATGCAGTGAGATTGTTACCTCTGGATTTGTGATTTTGTTTATTGAGATTAGGTCGTTTATGTTTGATAGTATTGAGACGACTACCTGTACAAACTCATTCATCAATCCATAAGCCTTGTAGCTATCTTTTAGTAGTAGATTTAGAGCAATACCTCTTTCGTTGGCCTTTAAGTTTACCAACTCAAGTGCTTTTTCTATTGCTTCGTTTAGACTAAACCATGCTTTCTCTCTATCAGGAGTGTAGTAATTCATAAAGTCTTCTATTGTTTCGGAGAGATATATTACGCGCTTTTCCATCTTTTGAAGCTTATCTGTTATCTCCTCTTTATTTAACATATCTGCTCTGTTTTTCTCTTTTAGTATTGCAAGCGATGTGTTTATAATTGCCAATGGCTGACGCCACTGGTGCGCTATATTTCCAATCATCTCTCCAATCTCCGCTCTCTTTGATTGCTCTAAGAGTAATAAACCATGCTCCTTTAGCGCCTTTTCTTTCTCTCTGAGTTCCTCTATAGTGTCGGTTAGCTCTTTATTATACTTCTCTTCTATGTATAGGCCACAATCGAGATTTTTCATATCTTGAATTAGTTTTGCTATATATTTTTTCTCTATAATAGAGCCATGTTGAGGAGCAATCATATCAATATCTAATTTTTCAATTCTCTTAAGTGCATAGTTAAAGATATCTTTGCTTGGCATATACTCCTGATGAAACTTTTTTGCTTTTAAGAAGTAGCTCTCATCTGCATAAAAATCCCAAGACTCTTCAAGACCGCCAAATATATCGCCAGAGAAAAGAGTTTTTGAGTTAGGGTCATAACTGACAAACGCTCCGGGAGAGTGACAGTATGGAGTTAATAAAAATTCAAGCTTAAAACCGCTGGAGGTCACTAGTTTGTTATCATGTTGATCAATATTATAGTAGCTAGAGCTTACAAGATAGTGCTTGATTAAGAGTGATGTTCTGGAGTGCGTAACTATTTGAAGGTCATCTCTGTTAATGAGCTTTTCTATCTCCGGTACAGCTGCTGCAAGGTCGGGGTCTTGATGATGAAGAATAATATATTTTATATCTCTCATATCTATAAGAGTTTTTATTTTTCTAACCGTTTCACTAAATTCAATCATAGAGCCCGGATCAATTAGAATGGATTCATCTCCATTTACAATTAGGTATGGGTGACACTGAAAAGGATCATTTTCTAGGTACATGCCGACCCAGTATATCTTTGGTGCGATTAAAACTGCTTGCGTTGTATCCGGGAGTTTAGACATTTTCCTCAAACCACTGCAACTGCTCTCTAAGCTCAACAACTCTTCCAACAACTATTAGAGCGGGAGTTGGAACATCTTTAGTCTTTTCTACAATATTTTCTAAGGTTCCAATAACGACAATTTGATCTTTTGTCGTTCCTTTTGATATAACAGCACATGGATAATCTTTCGCTTTTCCTATTTCGATAAGCTTTTTGCTTATCTTAGGAAGATTGTGAAGACCCATTAAAAATACGATTGTATCGTCAGTTTTAAATGTCTCCCAAGGAATCTGAGACTCTTTTTTATTTGGAGACTCATGCCCTGTAACAACTCTAAAACTAACAGAAACGCCGCGATGAGTTACCGGTATACCGGCATAAGCGGGAGCGCTAATAGAAGAGGTTATCCCGGGGATAACTTCATATCTAACACCTCTTTCTTGAATGTAAAGAGCCTCTTCCCCGCCTCGACCAAACACAAATGGATCTCCACCTTTAAGGCGCACAACGATGTCATACTTAAGAGCATTTTGATAAATTACTTCATTTATATCATCTTGAGGCATAATATGTCTGCCATCTTCTTTTCCGACATATACAAATTCACAGCCGCTTTTTGCCTCTTTTAAAATATCTGGATTTGCCAAACGGTCATAAATTATTACATCCGCCTCCTTAATGACCCTAAGTGCTTTTAGAGTCAACAGCTCAATATCTCCCGGACCTGCACCCGTTAAGTAGACCTTACCCATTACTTGTTTTCCTCTTCGTAGATAAATATACCGGATGGTTTTTGAATGTTGAATATTTCACGTGAGAGGTACCACTCTTTAGTGTTTATAACAGCAACTTTATTTGTGTCATTGACAGATATATAGAGGTTAGGTCTAAGATTTGACCATCTTACATGTAGAACTTTTCCGTCAAACTCAAATCTTTTGATAATCTCAAGAGTTTGAGTATCTATAATCTGAACAACAGGGAATTTGTCACCGCTAAAGGTAACTGCCATATATTTTTGATCAGGAGATAGCGCGGTAAAAACCGGAAGTCCTTCTGTCTCAATGCTTTTTACAAATTTAAAGTCAGGAGTATATGCAAGAACTTTATTATTACCTACAGCAGGTATGAAAACATGTCCGTCACTTATGCTCCAAAAGCCAAAGTGCGGAACTTTTAGTACAGGTTTTCTATCTTCGAGCAAAATATCTATTTTTGAGTATGTCATAGTATCGAGATCTACAACTCCATAAAAGTCACTATTGAAAAAACCGGTGATGAAATGGTTGTTTTTTATCATGGCATCAAAAGGCATAACGCCGACATCTTCAAACTCTTTATATATCTCAAAATCAGGAAGACCTTTACCTTCGTTTTTATCTTTTAACACGGTAATTTTGTCATTATTCATTTGAGAAAATACAAGGTAGTGCTTGTACTGCTTAATGCCGACATTTTTAGAGTTTGTTTCAAATGATTGTAAAGGGTTTAAGTCTCTATCTAAAATATCTACACTCTTTTTTGCATAGTTTGCAACGGCTATATAGTTTTTAGTAACCGTAAAACCGATAGCACTATCGCTTGTTTTATACTCTTTGATTATTTTTTCTTCTATAGGGTCAAATTTTATTATATAACCGTCACGGCTTATTACGTAACCATCATTTTCATAAAATTTTACAACGCCATGATTCATATCATGCATACCTTGCATATGATTTCTAGTTAGTCCCTGCTCTATAACGGCAAGAGAGCTACTCTCTCTCTCGACTACAAATATTTTATCATTGCCTCTTAGCTCTGCAAATATTGGATTAACTCCTTTTGCTTGAGCATTTACAAAAAGGGCTGCTACTAAAGCAGCAGCCGATATGATTTTATCTATTTTCATTAATTTTTCCTTCTTTCTTGCTCACTTAGGTAGCATGATGGATCTTCACTCCATAAATCGCCGGTAATAGCATAAGCTCTTGATCTTGAGCCGCCGTTACAAATATCTATCTGCTCACACTCCGCACATATACCGCTAATCTGCTTTCTTGGATGAATACGCAGCTGATCTAAGAGTTCACCGCTTTGCCAAATTTCGCCAAAATCTTTCTCTATAATGTTTCCGACTGTAAGTGGAAAGAATGGATCTGGACGCACATCGCCTTCACTATTTATATTTAGAAGTTTTCGGCCTGCACTATTTCCTCCCCAAGTGACAAGACGCTCTCTCATGCTCTCTTTGAGGTGTGGATATCTCTTTGCAAATCTATTTAAAAATAGTATCGCATCTTGTTCCATATTTCCGGTAACTATCTCTATATCTCTGCCTGTTTCATAATACTCAAATGCTTTGTCTAGTATGAACTCTACTGCCTCTCTTCTTTGCTCTTTTGAGAGGTCCATTTTCAGATTATCCAAGCCGCGTCCTGAGTATACAAGATGCGATATGTATATTTTTGGGATATTCTCTCTCTCTGCAAGATCAAAAATATACTCTAAAGAGTTAATCGTATCCTTTGTTATTGTAAAACGGATTCCTACTTTAGCTCCTGTTGCGTTTGCAAGCTGGACTGCTTTGAGTGTCTCTCTAAAGGCACCCTTTAGACCTCGGAAGTAGTCATGAGTAGGCTCATCTCCATCAATGCTCACTCCGACATAGTTGAAAGTATCTACTATTCGTTGTATATTTCCTTTTGTAAAGTAGAGACCGTTACTTGAAAGATAGGTGATAATTCCATTTGCTTTACAAAAGTCAGCAATCTCAAAAAGATCTTTTCTTGTAAGCGGCTCTCCTCCGGAGAAGATAATAAACTTAACACCGTTTGCTTTCATCTCTAAGATAGTCTTTTTAATCTGTTCTGTTGTAAGCGTATCAACCTCATCTAAAGTCGATTTTGAGTAGCAGTGAAGACATGAAAGATTACAGCGGTTTGTAAAGTTCCATATAGCAATTGAGCCATCTAAGACTCTCTCCGGCTTCCCCTCTACAACAGAAGATATAAGATTTGATAGCCTAAACATCTATTTACCTTTATACAAGAGAATGTATTTTGCGACTTCTTCTCTCTCTTTATCTGTTAATTTTAATTTTGTCATTACCGTTCGTTTATATCCAAAAGCTTTATACATGGACTCAGGGTCTAAAATATAAGCTTGAATCTCATCATAAGAGCGCTTGGATGCTATTTCGGCAAATGAAGGACCGAATGCTTCTGAGAGCTGATGATGACATCCCCAACAGTAAGTTTTAAACACTTTCTCACCATCTGCTTTATCAGCTGATAGAAGTGAGGTTAGAAGCAGTGAAATTAGTATACTTTTTTTCATTATTATCTCTTTATCTTGATGTATTTATTTTAGCTAAACAAAGCTTGAAATTTGGCTTATAATTGTCAAAAACTATTAATTTTACGCGGTGCTGTATAGTTGAGAAGCTTTAGGTGCTGTTATGTATATGATTGTTTAGTTAAGAAACTTAAATAGTATTATAAATTTTTCTCTCCGCGAAGGAGAGAGGGTGCAAATTATGCACCTGGAATAGTTTGTCTATGCTCGATAGAGTAAGTAAATGTAGGAGTTGTTAAACCAGTGATATACTTAACAAATTTACCGGTTTTAGCTTCATAAATACCGATACGACCTGCATTCCACTCAGAAATCATAGTCCAGTAACCGTGGTTAGCCGGCTCTGCATGAAGAATTCTTGGAACAACAGCATTGCCATCTGCATCTTTAACAGTTGGAACATCCCATCTGTATAGTACTTTATGAGTAACAGGATCTATAACAGTACCTTCTTTTGTACCAACAGTAAGAATTCTATCAACTTCAAGAGTTTGCTTGTTGATTAAATGAATTTGATTCCAAACTTCACTTGAACCAAGAACATTATCTGCCCATAGGAACGGAGTATGCTCAGAAGTACCGATGAATAGTCCACCGCCACCGATTGGGATTTGACGAATAACATCAAAGTTGCTGTCCCAGATAGTTACTTGACCTAAGTTCATGTTAACAGTAGCACCAAGTTGTTGACCTAGACCCTCGTTGTACCAAGACGAACCTTGACCCGGATGTGGCTTAGATGATGGACCTGTGTAGATTTTTGTAACTAAAGATTTAGTTTTAAAGTCTACAACACCAACAACGTCACTTCCTTGAGAAGCGATAAATAGGTAACGACCAATCTCTTTACCTTCATTTAAGAAACCATCATGAAGAATATCACCTATATTTGGAATATCTCCAACGATTGGAAAATCTGGCTTAGAGTAATCTATAATATAAACGTGACCGCCATCTTTAAGTGCAAATGCAATATAAGGACCGTATGGAGTGTCGAAAATACCAGCTACACGAGATGAGTCGATGTCACCGTTTGGCTTAATAACACTTGATGTAGGATAAACTTTTAACGGCTCTAACGTCATAGCATCCATAAGTACAGCACCACCTGGAACATAGTTTCCAGCCATTAGGTATTTACCATCTGGAGAAACCGCTAGACCACGAGAGTCAGAACCAACTTGAGTCTCAGCAATTTTTTGTTGACCTGGAGTATTAAGGTCGAACATTGTTACTAAACCTGAACGAGAGATTGAGTAAGCATAACGAGGCTGACGCTTATTTGTAACTGTTACGTGAACAGCAAAACCAGCTGGGTGCTTTGATAAAATTTTACCGCTTGTTCCATCAACGAATGCAACACGCTCAGCGTCACGCTCTGTTACGAAACAGATATCTGTAACTTTTTTAACATCTGCAGCATTTGGATATTTTGTGAAAAACTCCATTCTGTCATTAAGAGGCTTCCATCCTGCTTTAACTGTCTCAAGAGTTAGTTGCTTAATTACTCTACCTTTAAAGTGTTGGATATAGTCAACCATTTTATCAGCATCATCTTTAGTGAACTTATCTTTAAATGGAGGCATTGCAGTGCCGGCACGACCGTTTAAGATAACTTCTGCAAGCTCATAAGAGTTTTTCTTAGCAGTAACTGCAGGACGTAAATCAGATCCAACACCACCCTCTAAGTTAGGACCATGACAACCTTGACACTCTTTCTCAAAAACCTTCTCAACGTCCATGTTAGACGCTTGAAGAAGCATACCTGAACCAACAACAGCCATTGCAGCTACTGACATTACTAATTTATTTAATCCCATTTTATTTCTCCTTCTAAAATAGATAAACGTGCGGGCCCATGGGGCCCTGCACAACTAATGGTTAATTAACCCTCTTGCTCTAGACGAGCTTTCTCTTGTCTGTAAATCCAAAACATTGGAAGTACAATCAAAGTGTGTAAAAATATAGTTAAGGTTAATGGACCTTGAGCCAATGTACCGAAAAAACTTGGTACAACATCCACAAATGGTTCAAACATTACATTCATCTTATTCTCCTTAACGTTCGTGATGAGCAGCTCTACCTGTACTCAATAAATCTTTTACCAAGAAAAGGAAACCAATAAATGTAACAACACCCATAATAAGTCTCCAGTTCATACCTTGAAGGTACCAAACACCTGATTGACCTGCAAAGTAACCTTCCCAAGTTGCACCCCATTGTGCACGAGAGATGATAAAGTCTGCATATCCGGCAATTGTAAGTGCCATAGTCATACCAAGAACACCACCAAATATCATACTAGTTGCCCAGATAGAAGATTTAGTGTGTCTCATGATTTTGATACCGTTTTTACCTTGAACACCAAGATACATCATACCTATAAGTATGGTTGCATAAGCTCCAAAGAACGCTAAGTGACCGTGCGCCGATGTAAACTGCGTACCATGTGTGTATAGGTTAACTTGTGGTAGTGTATGGAAGAATCCCCAAATACCAGCACCTAAGAAGTTACCAAATGCATTTAAGATAAACCAAGTAAACGCAGGTTTATTAGTAATAACAGACTGCTCAAGACCTTTTGCATCCTCTTGACCTTGCATTTTACCCCAGTCATAAAGAACGTGGATAAACATCGCAACAAGCGGTAACGGCTCTAGTGCAGAGAAAAGTGCTCCAATTTCCCACCAGTACTCAGGTGTACCGATCCAGAAGTAGTGGTGACCCATACCAAGGATACCTGAACCAAATAGCATAGCTACTTCAATCCATAACCACATCTCAACAACTTTACGATGTGCACCAATCATAGTGATTAGACCGTAAGCTGCAAGTGCTCCAACGAAAACTTCCCAAGTAGCTTCAACCCATAAGTGGATTACCCACCACCACCAGAATTGATCCATAGAGATATTATCTGTATAGAACATACCTGTTAAGTATAAGCCAGAAAAAGCAATCATATCTGCCATTAAAACAGTTACGATTCCAGAACGGTTACCCTTTATACCGGTCATGTAAAGGTTAGCAACAAATCCAAGAGCAACTACAACAATAGCGAAGTCTGCCCAACGAGGAGCTTCAATATACTCACGACCTTCATGGATAAACCAGATAGTAGTCTCATCTGCAGGTCCAACTTGAATAAATAGATAAACAAGAACAACAACAACGATAGCAGCAGCAAAAGCCCAGAAAAGAAGCTTACCTATACCAACGCCAACTGTCTCAATACCTGTTTCATCCGGTAGTAACCAGTAAACAGAACCAAACATAGCAAATACCATCCAAACAACAAGTGCATTGATGTGTATCATTCTTGCAACAGAAAAGTCAACAACTTCGAACATAAAACTTGGCATTACATATTGAATAGCAGCCACAAGACCAAAAAGTAGTTGTGCACCAAAAATAATTGCAGCAAAAGTAAAATACCATGTTGCCAATTTTTTCGATTCATATTTTAAATGACTATTTGCCATGTACTGCTCCTTCTATTTTACCAAAGTTTCTTGGGAAACCATTTGTATCAATTGATGACATATGTTTTAAGAAAGCAACTAGACCTTTAGCCTCTTCAGCAGTAATACCAAGGTTTGGCATCATACGTGCATGAGTAGGATATTGAGATGGAAATTGTAAAAATTCCGCCATAGCCTCTTCCTTTGTATTTTTGCCTGTCATTGCTTGCATTGGACCATTAGGACCCCAAGCTGGATCTAACCAAGCTTTTGTTAAATCCGGAGCATAGTAAGCACCGTTTCCAAGAAGTGTATGACAATTCATACAGTTTTTAGCTTGCGAACCTAGTTTACCTAAACGAAGTAGTGCTCTTGCTTCTTCTTCGCTCCAGTCATCTCTTCCGAAAAACTTCTCTTTTTCTTGAAAAGATGATTTGCCTTCTGCATTTGCTCCACCGATTACCGGAACTTCATGATGACGTTTTTTGTCCATCTCATAAGTAATCTTATAATTAATAACCGTAGGTCCAGGAACCCTTTTAGTTACACCATTTTCCAAATCAGCATCAGTACCTAATGTTATTTGTGGTATCGTATCGAACGTCAACCACATTAAAAGAACTGACGCAACTCCTGTTACCCATCCTGCCGAACGTTGCCAGAAGCGATTGTCACTCCATACGGATTTTTTTGCCACTGTACCCTCCTATAAATTATGGGTCAATATATATATAGACTAGTGCTCATTCTCTTCATGAACACGATCTTGCATGTAGTAAACTGCATGTGGAAGTAGTAGTAATCCAATAGCAGCAACAACTAGCGCCTTTGCCGTAAAATCATTTACATGCATCAAACTTCCCATTAGATACAAACAGTAAGCTGTTAACACCCAAAATATGTATCCAAAAGGCATTGTCCACTTTTTGAGAAGATTAACTTTTACAGCCGTATATATACCAACATAGAATCCTCCAAATATTAAAACAAGAGTAGAAGATATAAATATTGTTAAGAAATCATCAACATGTATATCCTGTGTCATTAAAATTTCACCAACCATTTTGTATCTCCTTCAATCACCTTAATTTTTCAGAATCAAAGAGAAGTTTAGTCCTATTTAGTTTAAAAACTGTTGATATATATCAATTTATTTACTAAATTTAAAAATTAAGGTTCGTTTTATTATTTCTGTAACTATCTGAAACATATTGGAGTGTTTTTATCATTTTTGCTAATACAGACAAGGTCTTTTTTTAGCATAGTTAAATAAAGTGTAGCAGTGATGAAAGAGTTATCGCAAATAGCAGTGTTGTAGCTATTGTAACGATTCGCTTTTGCTTCTCTTGAAGGTCATATTTTTCTTGGAGATAGTCACCAAGCTTAATTCCCGGAAAAACAGAAAACATTAACATTGGAACTGACATAGCTAGTATAAATATAATATCTGGAAGCATAATTTGGTAACTCTTTTCAATTTTATTTTTAAGTTTGCCATTATATCATTGATTAATTAATTTTTTTTAAATATAATTAATTTTAAAAATAAAGCCAAGAAGGTGAGGAAAAATAAAATGAGAAAAATTCTTTCGATTGTTGCTACATCGGTAGCAGTTTTAATGTTAAGCAGTGGTTGTAGTAGCTCTAGTAGTAATGGCTTAGAGATGTCTGCTCACCCTGATGGAGACAAGAGTATATGTAAGACAGCAATTTTTGTTGGAGATAAAAATAGTGAAGAGATAATTCATGCTATTAAGATTGCAGGCAAAGAGCATGGATGGAGAATGACTCCTTTTAAGTCAAATGCTATCATTGCAGAAAAAGAAATTGATGGAAAAACAGTATCAACAACAATAAGCTTTAAAAAAGAGCACATCTCTTGCTCTTTAGACGGAGTAGCCGAAAAAGATTTAAAAACTCTTAGAGAAGCTATAGTAGAAGAGATTAAGCGAGAGAGATTAAACCACTAATCTCTTCTTAATGTTGGTGAAAAATTATAACTCTTTATAGTTTTTCACGTAACTCCTATTGATTTATAACTACATAAATTTTTATACTACTGCATACTTTTGACTTGGATTTAAACCAAGAGACTATAAGATGTCATTGCAAAACAAATCGATTAAAATTATTAAAAAGAGAAGATATGGATTTTTTTAAATATATTCATGCTGTTGGAACAGGTGAAAAAGGCAATAGGGATTTAAGCCTTGAAGAGGCAAAAGATATGATGGAGCAGACCTTAAATAGAACTGCTTATGACGAGCAGATTGCTGCTTTTTTATTAGGGTGGAGGCTCAAACCTGAGACAATAGATGAGTTTAGGGGTGTTGTTGAGGTGTGTGATGGGTTTATTAAAAAAAGAGCAGTGCCAAACTCAATAGAGCTAGGTTACCCGTTTGACGGTAAAGTTAATAACCCATTTATATTTCCTCTTGTTGCAAAGATTTTTAAAAATTCAGAGCTTAATCTTGTTGTCGTAGGAGATGACTTAGCGCCCGCAAAAAAGGGAATAACTCTTAAGGAGACGGCAACTAGTCTAAAGTTAGATGAAAATATTTACTATTTTGATAGAGCTGATTTTTTTAAAGAGATGCATGATTTAACTCCGTTGCGCATGAGACTTGGGCTTCGTACAGGGTTAAATACAATAGAGAAGTTAACTAATGTATCTTTGAGTGATTATGCCATTACAGGGATTTTTCATAAACCGTTTGTACAAAAATATGTAGATGTTTTTTCGCATAGATATAAAAGACTTGCCCTTATTCAAGGAAACGAAGGTACTCCGGAACTATTTAGTAAAGGACGCTTGTGGATTGCTGATGGTAACAAGGTCGAGGAGATTATAGTAGATCCTGAATATTACGGGATTAACTATACCAAATCTTGGGAGAAAATAACTCTTAGTGAATCACTAGAGCAAACAAATAATCCTTCGGATGAGTTTTTAAAGTTAGCACGACTTAACGCAGCTGTTTTTCTTTTTGTGGCACAAAAGGCTGCCTCAATAGAAGAAGCTTACGAAATGTTAAATGGATAAATTCTCTAACCATGTAAAAAACATTTTACATGGTTTCTTCTTGGCAATAGGAACTACAATTGCCGAGCCATCAACAATTTTGCCGCTTATTGTAAACTACTTTGGCGGTAGCTCAATGCTTGTTGGTTTTTTTGCGGCTCTTCTTAGAGGCGGTGCAATCGTAGTGCAACTGTTTGCAGCTTTTCATGCTCAAACATATAAGTTAATGATGCCATATCTTCGCAAAATCTTTTTTATACGCTTTTTATCATGGTTTTTAATCGGTATTGCAATTACTCTTTTTGGAGAAAATTATCCAAATTTAACGCTAGTATCCATAGGCTTTGGTCTTTTTATGTTCTCTTTTAGTGCCGGTTTTGCAGCAATATACTTTAGAGAGATAATGGCTAAGATTTTTTCTCATAAATTTCGTGGAAAAACTATGGCATATCGCCAGTTTTTCAGCGCTGTAGGCGGTCTTATAAGCGGTGCGCTTGCTGCTTGGATTCTAGAATCATTCCAGCCGCCTCAAAGTTACGGCTACCTCTTTATAATAAGCTCTTTTATTATGGGCTTTGGATATATAGCATTTGCTTCGGTAGATGAGCCGATAAAAGAGGAGGTCTCTAAAAGGGAGAACTCCTTTAAAGAGTTTTTAAAAAACTCTTATGCTCTTTTAAAGGCAGACAATAATCTTCAGATTCAAGTCACTACGTTTTTTTTGGCTTACGGATATCTAATTGCTCTGCCGTTTATTATTCTTGATGCGCAGCAGAAGATAGACCTTGACGGTATAGCGATAGGCTCTTTGATTACAACTCAGATGATTGGTGCAATGCTGAGTAATTTTCTGTGGGGAAATCTTAGTGGACGCGGAAACAACTCCTTAACCGCAAAAATCTCTATATTCTTTCAGATAACTGCTGTAGTTATGGCGGCAAACGCATCATCGCTTTATGAGTATATGTTCATCTTCTTTTTAGTCGGTGCTTCAATTGATGGAAACAGGATAGCCTCTAGCAACCTTATACTCAAGATTGCACCAGCACAGAAGAGACCGATTTATATTGCTCTTCAGATGAATATTGTCTCCTTGGGGATGTTTTTCTCAATTGCAGGAGGAGTGATTTTGCACTATTTTAGCTATACGGTCCTGTACAGCACTTCTGTTTTTGTGCTTTTTTTAGCGCTATGCCTATCTTTTAAGATAAGGCATTAGAGAAGCAGTTTTACTTCAAGCGAGCTTAGATACCGTAGAAATTTTTAAGAAAATCTCTCTCTTTGTTTGTTTTAATAAAGATTCTAGCGACTGTTTGGTTGTTTTCACCAATGACTAAAACCTCATTGTTCTCAACTCTTAGGTGCTCTTTTCCCCATTTTTTGTCAAGCTCATCAAGTCTATGAAAAAACTCTTTTGAGCTAGGGCTCTCTTTCTCTCCGTCACGCTTGTCGATAATGTTTAAGCCGCCTACTTTTTTCTCTACTTCATATGGACTGTAAACCCTTATAGCCTTATATATACGTTCTTCTTTTGCTTCGGGTACCGCTCTTTGCATTGAGACTATTCCCAGTAACAAAAAGGCTGTAAAAAATCCAAATATTAAAGCTTTTTTCATGCTCATTTACTACTCCATGTTTTAAAATAATTTTGCGCTTTTGTATCAAGCATCTGCATTCTCTCTTTGCCTTTTGGCAAACTTTTCCTTAGTTCTCTCATCTCTTTTAAGAAATTGATTATATCCGATGGGAGCAACTTTTGAAGATATCTTTTGAGATGTTTTGCTATTGCGGGGGAAGCTCCTGCTGTAGATACCGCAATGGTTAAATCATCTTTTTTTATATATGACGGAAAAATAAAGTCACAATACTCTACCGAATCAACAGAGTTGCAAAGGCAATTATACTGTTTTGACTCTTCAAATATCTCTGCTTGAAGAGAAATATCATCAATTGCAACTATAACAATCGCAAAATCTTTTATATCACCCCTATTGTAGCCTCTTTTTTCAAAATAGAGACTATTTTCTTCTATTAACTTGAGCATATCTGCTGAAAACTCGAGTGCTATTATCGAGATATCTGATGTAAAATCTAAAAGATGCTTTAGCTTGTTAGAAGCGACACCGCCACCACCGACTATTAGGACCTTTTTATTTTCGAGTTTTAAAAATGCTGGAAAATAACTCAAATTGTCTCTTTTTGTCTATATTTAAGCAACATAATATCATAGTTTTTTTGAAACTCTTATTGATAGAAATCAACTTAGATTAATTGAAATTAGATTACAATCAAAGCAAATAAAAATAATGAATGGAAAAACAATATATATGAAAGATGAAATTTTATCACGTATTCAAAAGAAGTTTCCTTTGGTTGCAAGACCCTTTAAGGTAATAGCTGATGAGTTAAATATGAGTGAAGATGAGGTTCTTGATATTTTGCAAGAGCAGAAAAAAAGCAATATTATCCGTCAAACATCGGCTATTTTTGATACAAAAAGATTGGGTTACATATCTTCTTTGGTTGCATTTAAAATCTCACCTGAGAAAATAAGCGATGCGGTTAAGATTATAAACTCTCACCCGGGAATTTCGCACAACTATGAGAGAAATCATGATTTTAACATCTGGTTTACGCTTGCGGTTGCTCCTGACTCTAAACTCGGTTTGGAGAAGACTCTGGAAGTACTAGCATCAGCCACTAAAGCGGATGATTATATTATGCTTCCTACCCTAAAGCTCTTTAAGATAAATGTCAAGCTTAACACTACCGGAAAAGATGAGAAAAAAGAGGAAGTAAAAAAAGTAAAGCATAGAGAAATAGAGCTTACTCCTCTTCATCATGCAGTAATTAGACGTGCTCAGTATGATATAGATATGGTAAGCGAGCCGTTTAAAAAGATGGTAGATGAGCTAGGGATTGATTATGATACTTTCTTTGGAATTTTAAGCGAACTGCAAGAGGCGGGGGTTATGAGAAGATTCGCTTCAATTCTTAATCATAGAAAAGCCGGCTTTAGCGCTAATGCGATGGTGGTCTGGGATGTTGATGAAGAAAATGGAGAAGCTATTGGGGAGAAGGCTGCCGCATTTAGTGCGGTAAGTCACTGTTACCTTCGCCCAAAATATGCAAACTGGCCATATAACCTCTTTACTATGGTTCATGGAAAGAGCACTGATGAGACAAATGCAATAATAGAGGAGATGGCATCGGAAATTGAGTCAAAGAGCCATATGCCCCTATATAGTTCAAGAGAGTTTAAAAAAGTAAGAATAGAGTACTTTACTCCCGAGTTTGAAGCTTGGGAAAAACAATATACAAATTAGGAGATAATATGGAGCTTTTTTTAGAGTTAGAGATTGTATATATAGTAATTGGTATTTTTATATTAACTATAACCGCAATTGTCACAACAAGAGAGTTTATGCCAAAGGGTGCATTTAAAAAAGGGATGATATCAGTTGGGGTTATGGTCTCTTTGATGATTGCTTTTCACTACAACATGACAACCTCAAGAATGCAAAATGTTGAGGACATGTTCAATAAAGGTGATACATTAATTTGTGAAAACAAGATGCGCAGAACAACATCAAGATCTGTTTTAGTTGCTCAGAAAATGGGCTGGATACTTGAAGATCATCTCTTTAAAAATGATGATTATGAGAGAGACTTCCATACCTCTAGATGTGTTGAGTGGATTGGCATTGAGCCGGATATAGAAGAAGAGATAAAAAAGAGTGAAGAGTAGATGAAAGAGAGATTTAAGAGATACGGGCTGGCACTCTTTTTCTTATTGTTTGTTTCCGGATTAATGGTTCTTGGAACTATGGGTGTCAGGCTTCTTGGAGACAAGATGATAGAGGGAACAGGTATAGAGATGAAACCAAGAGGGGAGCATTTAACAAGATGAGTCTTACAATAGTAATTACGGTAGCCGTACTTCTTAGTATAGCTTTTCATTTTATTGGAGTTTATGCCGGTGCAAAAAAAATTGTCTGGCTAGTGATTGTTCTGTTTTGGGCAGCCGGTATTAATTTGGCAATGAGCGAGATTAAGCCAAATGGATACAAGGAGATTGAAAGTATGAAGGGTCAATACAGCGATACCGATCAACTTATCCAAGATGCCGGAGAGGAAGTCTCACTATATGAGATGCTAGCAATCAAAAAAAGCTATAACCTAAATAAAAAAAATAGCAAATGATAAAACCAAAGAGCCTCGGCATTGTTGGGTGCGGTTGGCTTGGAAAACCACTCTCGCATGAGCTTGCCAAGGAGATGCATGTAGAGTGCTTTTCAAGAGAGTTAATCAAAGACGACTCTACTTTTTGGCAAAGCGATACAATAATAATTGCAATAAACACTAAAGATAACTACTTAAAAACACTTCAAAAAATAGCAACATTAACAAAGCCTACGTGTAATATAATTTTAATGAGTTCAACTTCTGTCTACAAAGAGTTTGATTCAGAGGTAGATGAGAGCTTTAAAATTACCAAAAAATCACTTATAAAAGAGGCAGAGGATTTGCTTCTTAGCTTAAAAGAGAGACTCCTTATCTTAAGACTCGGTGGTCTTATGGGGGATGACCGAGTTGCAGGAAGATGGAAGAGTGCAACTGAGTTTAGTGACGGTTTCGTCAACTACATTCATAGGGATGATGTGATAAATATTGTAAAAATTATGCTTTATGGCGGTATAAACCGAGGTATATACAATCTTGTCGCCCCACAACATCCGACAAGAAAAGAGATTCATATAAAAAATAGTCAAAAATTTGGTTCAGAGATGGGGAGTTTTAAGGGGTTTTCAAACCGCAGAGTCTCATCGCAGAAGCTAATTAAAGAACTTGGCTATACTTTTTTGCATCCAAATCCGCTAGAGTTTTGGGATTAATTGCTCCGCGCTAATTCTGCAAAATCTATCTGCTGCGTCTGCTGTTTTTCGTCTTGTGCTTTTTTATCTTCCTCATAGCTTCCGGTGCTAAATGTATATTCGCTACTCTTTAATATGCAACCTTTCATTCCAGGAACACACTCTTTTTTAATAAGTTTGCAGTAACCTTTATAATCATGTTGACAAGTCCAACCCATGTGAAAACCTCCTTTTAATGAAATAATAGCTTATTATGATACAATTTTTTAAACAAAGAGGAAAACATGAACTATGAGCAATTAGATAAAACAAGCATAATAGAGTATCTCTCAAAGATAGAAGAGATTGTTGATTATTTTGACTCTGATGATTTAGTGGCGCAGGAGATTGGCGATGGTAATCTTAACTATGTATATAAAATCAGCTCTGCACAAAATCAAGAAAAGAGCTTGATTGCAAAGCAAGCCGTTCCCTATCTTAGATGCGTTGGCGAGGAGTTTCCTTTAGGACGCGAGAGAATGACCTATGAGATAAGAGCTCTTGAGAAGTTTTATACTATATATCCTAGTTTTACTCCAAATATATTTTATGCTAGCGAAGAGATGAGCTTAGTTGTTATGGAATATCTGGGTGAACATATAATTATGAGAAAAGGGCTGATTAATAAGATTAAGTATAAAAATTTCAGTGACCATATATCGACATATATGGCAGCTACGCTCTACTATACATCATCCCTTTATTTAAGTAGCAGACAAAAAAGAGAGCTAGTAGATAGATTTAATGGCAACACGGAGTTGTGCAAGCTAACAGAAGATTTGGTTTTTAGTTTTGCTTTTATGGAGCATGAGACAAACGATAATGAGAATGTTAAAAATAATCCTCAAGCAAAGAAACTGTTTGAGGATATGGAGTTTAAAGAGAGAGTCTTAGAGCTTAAATATAAGTTTATGACACAAAGTGATGCCCTATTGCATGGAGATTTGCATACGGGATCTATTATGATAAATGAGACTCAGACATATGTTATAGACCCTGAATTTGCATTTGTAGGACCTTTTGGTTTTGATGTGGGAGCTCTTTTGGCAAATCTGATAAACAGCTATATTCATCACACAGTAGTTTCAAAAGATGAGGATTATAAAACTTGGCTTCTTGTGACAATCAGAGAGGTTTTGGAAAAATTTAGTGAGAAGTTTTTAAATTTTTGGAGTGAGGATAGAGAGTCTGCTCTACTGGTAGATGGGTATTTGGACGAAAAAACGCTAAATAGTTATAAGAAGAGATTTATAAAAAATATTTTAAAAGATAGTGTTGGATTTGCAGGTTGTAAAATGGCAAGAAGAGTTTATGGCGTTGCAGGGGTTGAAGAGATAAGAGGTATTGAAGATAAAGACCTTAGAGCCGAGGCAGAAAAAACAGCTCTAAAAATTGCCAGAGAGTTCGTGATTGGGCATGATAAAATAGATAGCGTTGATGAGATATTGGAGATTATAAAAAATGCAGGGTAACTACAAGGCTTTATGGTTAAGTGATGATATGTTTGATGAGTGCTTAGAGGTAATAGATCAGAGGCAGTTGCCTTTTGTTTATGATACAAAATATTTGACTAATACCGATGAAGTTGTAAGTGCTATAAAAAATATGACTGTTCGCGGTGCCGGAGTTATCGGGAGTGTTGCGGCATTTGGAATATATATAGCTGCTATTGAGGTTGATGGGGATTACGAAGCGTTAAGCCAAAAAGCCGCACTTATTAGAGAATCCCGCCCGACTGCCGTAAACCTCATGTGGGCAGTAGATAAGATGATGGGACTTTTAAAAGATTCAAACAACTTGATAGAAGATGCAAGAGTCTTTGCTATAGAGTTAAATGATAAAGAGGCAAAAGAGAGCCAAGAGATAGCCAAACATGGCTGTGACATCATAGAAGATATTTTAAAAAAGAAGAATAAAACAAAGATAAATATTTTAACTCACTGCAATGCAGGGTGGCTAGCCGTAATAGATGAGGGAACAGCCCTTGCACCAATCTATGAGGCAAAGAGAAGAGGAATAGATGTTCACGTTTGGGTGGATGAGACCAGACCAAGAAACCAAGGTGCGTCTCTTACTGCATGGGAGCTTGCCCAAAGTGAAATTGAGCACACTATCATAGCTGATAATACCGGTGGACATCTGATGCAAATAGGCGAAGTTGACATGGTAATAGTCGGAGCGGACAGAGTAAGTGCCAATGGCGACGTGGCAAATAAGATAGGAACATATTTAAAAGCGCTTGCGGCTCATGATAACAATGTCCCTTTTTATGTGGCAATCCCCGCTTCTACTTTTGATTTTGAGATAAAAGATGGTGTAAAAGAGATACCAATAGAGCTTAGAAGCCCTGATGAGGTGCGATTTATAAACGGAGTGGATGAAGAGGGTGTGCCAAGAAGAGTCCGCATAACTCCAGAGAATTCGCCCGCAATAAATTACGGTTTTGATGTAACACCTGCTAGGCTCATTACAGGGCTGATAACAAACAAAGGAGTTTGCGAGGCAGACTTCGATAAAATAAAAGAAAAATTTAGAGGGTAATAATTTGACAAGTTTATGGAATGATGAAGAAGCGAGTAGATTTAAAACGGACTTGGATTTAAGAGTCTATACATCAAGACTACTTGGGTGTGACCCTTCTTTGGTGCTTCATGGCGGCGGAAACACCTCTGTAAAATCAACTGCAACAAATCTTTTTGGCGAGAGTGAAGAGATTTTGTACGTCAAAGGAAGCGGCTGGGATTTGGCTACTATAGAGGCTGAGGGTTTTGCTCCTGTAAAAATGGAGATGCTTCTTAAGATGTCAGAGCTAAAAGAGCTAAGTGATACTGACATGGTAAAGTATCAGCGTCTTGCCATGACAAACCCTTCTGCTCCAAACCCTTCTGTTGAAGCAATACTGCATGCAATTATCCCTTTTAAATTTGTTGACCATACACATACCGATGCGGTTGTTACTATTACAAACACAAAAGATGGTGAGGCAAGGATAAAAGAGCTATACGGCGATAAAGTGCTTGTTATTCCATATATCATGCCCGGATTTGTGCTTGCAAAACTTATTTATGATATGACAAGAGATGTGAACTGGAGTGAGTTAGAGGGGATGGTTCTTATGAATCATGGACTTTTTACATTTAGTGACGATGCAAAAAAGTCTTATGAAAAAACTATAGAGCTTGTTGATAAAGCTGAGAAGTATCTTGAAGCTAAGGGTGCTACCTTGAATATAGAAAGAGCTTATGTCTCTTTAGAGCTTCTCACTTTGGCAAAAATCCGAAAAGAGGTATCAAACCTTAAAGGCAGAGCTACAATAAGCATTTTAAATGATTCAGATATAGCAGTACATTTTTCAAAGCAAAATATAGACAAAATTGCTATACAAGGACCGCTAACGCCTGACCATGTTATAAGAACAAAAAGAGTTCCCGCTATTTTGGGAGATGATTTTGCATCTGATTTGGCAGAGTATGTAAAAGAGTATAAAAATTATTTTGAGCAAAATAAAAAAGATGAGACACTTCTAAATCCAGCTCCTAATTTTGCGATTCTTAGAGGTAACGGCACTCTCTCTTTTGGAGCAAATGCAAAAGAGGCAAATATCATAAAAGATATAAATGAGCACACTTACGAGGCAATTTTAAAAGCCGAGAAATTGGGCGGATACAAAGCATTAAGTGCGGCAAATATCTTTGAAGTTGAGTACTGGTCGCTTGAGCAGGCAAAACTTAAAGGTGGAGCAAGCGCACCTGAGTTTAGCGGAAAAGTCGCTGTCGTGACGGGAGCAGCCAGCGGAATAGGGCTTGCAATCGCAAAGATGCTAAACAAAAGAGGCGCGGCAGTTGTCGCTCTTGATATAAATCCGGATGTAGAGAAGATATTTAGTAAGGCTGACGCTATTGGCGTAAAATGTGATTTAACGTCTAGCCAAGATATTCAAAATGCAATCTCATGCGCAGTTAAGAGTTTTGGAGGAGTTGATATAGTCGTGAGCAATGCAGGTATATTTACTCCAAGTGAGAATCTTGACAGTTTAAGCGATGAGAATTGGCAAAGAAGTATGGATATAAATCTCACTTCACATCAAAAGCTCATTAAATATACGGCACCGTTTCTAAAACTTGGAGTTGACGCTTCTATAGTCATGGTAGCTTCTAAAAACTTTCCTGCTCCGGGAAAAGGTGCAGCCGCTTACTCGGTTGCAAAGGCGGGGCAGACACAGCTAGCACGCATTGCGGCACTAGAGCTTGGCGAATATGGTGTAAGAGTAAATACACTTCATCCGCATGCCGTGTTTGATACAGCTATCTGGACGGATGAAGTTTTAAGAAACCGAGCAAAAGCTTATAACATGAGTGTTCATGAGTATAAGACAAACAATGTATTAAAAACTGAGATATGTTCAAATGATGTGGCAGAGCTTGTATGTGCGATGGCAGGAGCACCTTTTGCAAAAACAACGGGCGCTCAGGTTGCAATAGATGGCGGAAGCGATAGAATAATCTAAAGCCTAGAACCGCTTACTTTAGAGATAGCATTCTTTTTATATTTTCGGGCATACTATCAAGGGCAAAAACTTTTTGGCTTTTTATGTAACTAGGGTATTTAAAATCCTTAGATGTCATAAGAGAGTAGAGTTTTGCCAAGCTTTCATTCTCTATGTTGTTGTATTTAACGTTCATCTCTTTTGCAATGCGCAGAAAAAAAGTAAGCAGCACCGTCTCCGTCTTTTCACTTACGGAAGTTCCGTATATAACGCTCTCAAACTCTTTTCTCATAGTTAAAATATTGTATTCACAAAGTTCATCTAGTTTAGCAGGGTTCTCGGTGCCAAAATAGTATAAAATATCTAAAATCAAATCAAGAAACATTTTGTTTGTTTTATCAATAGTCATGTTGTTTTTTTCTAAATAATCTCTATAAGAGAGTATATCTTTTTGTATATTCTCAAAGTAAGGTTCATTCATATAAATATCCTCGTATAATAATTAAAATAAGATTGTGTGTTTGAGATTATAACATATTTGACTCGCTTATATGTGGATTTTGTAGATGCTCTTAAGGTAGGGGTGTTGCTTGATATTTATCTGTAAAGAGCCCTTGCAGGCTTTTTACTTTACAGAAAGTATGTTTATGCTGAAGTTTAGCTCTTTTCCGGCTAAAGGATGATTGAAATCTATAAGTACATCACTCTCTAAAATATCTTTTACTACAACTTGAACCGGGTTGCCATCTGGTCCTTGACCTTGAAGAGGAAGACCGATAGATAGCTCTATGCCTTCAAACTGCTCTTTTGGAATCTTTTGCATAGCCTCTTCATTGTACTCCCCGTAAGCTTCACTTGCAGGAACCACTACAGAAGCAGATTCACCTTCGCTTAAACTTGCAATTCTTGACTCTAAGCCCGGAATTATTTGCCCTGAGCCAAATGTAAACTCCAACGGTTCTTGGTTAACATTGCTATCAACAACATTTCCTTCCACTTTTACTTCATACTCCATAGAAACTACTTGATTGTTACTAATAGCCATCTGTTCTCCTTTTTTTTGTAAGGAGTACTATAACTAAATAGATTTACATAAAAGTTAAAGCTAGAGTTTAACTATCTCTTTAATGCTATTTAGCTGTGTTTGAGTTAGATTTGGAGTTATGCTCTGAACAAAGCCTACAACAGAGTCATAGGAGTTTAAGTCACACTCTTTATCAAAAAGTGCATATTTTGCAAAGGCTTCAATAATTTTCTCCCTTGAGAGCCCAAGACCTGAATTGTTGTAGAGATGTGTAAGTTTTGAGTTAATATTTTGGCTTTTTTTAAACATAGCTTGACTCTTTTTTGCCGCAATACTATTTTGTAAACCTTTAGAGATTAAAGCATCTTGAACATCTCTTTGAGTAATCGGTGCTTTCTGGTAACGCTCAGAAGCGGAGTAGATATAAATTGTTGATGCAAATAGCGGGTTTGCCGCACTAGAGGCTAAAAATATTAAAAAGACGGAACGCTTTGTTAAGATGGAGATTTTTGCCATAGTCTGCTTCCTCTGTAGTTGATTGAATATTTAACTTTACACTATTGTAGATAAGGTTAGTAAACTGAAGGTGAATTTAAATAAGTAATCTATAAATAGCCACATTAAAGAACAAACTATCATTAAAGTTGTATTTTTTATTAAATTTTGCTACTATTTGATTTTTTTAATAAACAGGAGTGTTATTTGTTTAATAAAGTTATTTTTTTGCTTTTTTTTAGTTTTATTATTTATGCAGATATTACTCCTAGAAGCTTGGAAAAAACATCTAAAAAATCAATTTGTACCAAACTTGAATTAATCAGACTTAATGAAGACGATATATTTGATAAAGATGCACAGGAAAAGTATTTAACATCATATTTAGATAGTTGCATTGATGCAACATTATTACAAAATATCCTCAATACAATTTCGCAGCTTTATATAGATAAAGGCTATATTACAACCAAGCCGTATTATAAAGAGCAAAATATCTTAGATGGAGAGCTTGATGTGCGTGTATCAATAGGATATTTAGAAAATATTGTGCATGGCGAGACAAATAGTTCTGACGGTAGGATAGCAACGGCATTTTTGTTTCAAAAAGGGGAGCCTCTTAATTTACGTAATTTGGAAACCTCTTTGGAGATGATGAACAGGGTCCCCTCATATAGCTCAAAGTTTTCGATAAAGCCGGGAACACAAAGCGGTAAAAGCATAGTTGCAATACAGACGCAAAAAGAGACTCCATATAGATTGATGATTGGAGCGGTCGGTGAAAAAGACGGATATGACAATAACCCTTATCTAAATATTGACCTCTCTATAGACAATCTCTTAAATATAAATGACATTTTGACATTTCGTTATAACGGTAGCAGAGTGCAGAGCTATTATCAAAGTATTTCAGGTACTGAGATAGATTACTCTTTTCCTCTTAGTAGTTATGTAGTATCGTACACTTGGTTTAGGTTTAAATACTCTCAGGCTGTTTTAGGACTAAATGACACCTATCGCTCAAGCGGGGATACCACAGGCTCGAATCTAAAAGTGAGCAAGATGCTCCATCGTACTCAAAACAATAAGCTTGAAGCAGCTTTTTCGGTGCAATATAAAGACAATAAAAACTACTTTTCAAATCAGCTTATAGATGTCTCTAGTTATAAAACAGCGCTTGCTCAGGTGGATCTGGTAGACACTTATTTTCAAAACTGGGGACAAGTTAGAAGTATATTAAGCTATTACCGTGGAACAAATTGGCTTGGCGCAAGAGACGACGGCTCTATTTTAGGTTCGGACGAAAAGCTTCAGTTTACAAAGTATTCATTAGATACCAATTTAATCTACAACTTGCCAATACCTACTTATCAAATAAACTCAAATGCACATGTGCAATATACGGATGACCTGCTATACGATAATAATAAACTTCGTGTCGGGAGCTACTATACCGTAAGGGGCTATGAGGCATCTTACTATGGAAATAACGGCTACTACATCAGAAATGATTTTATAAAAAGTTTTTATCCAAGTCTAAATCAATATTTTATGCAGAGCATATCCCCTTTTGTAGGACTTGATTATGGTGCAGTAAAGTGTGAGAGCAATACAAAAAATGCATGTGGCTCCTTAGCTGGAGCGGCAATAGGGATAAAAACAGCTGCAAAGAACCTAGATATGGAACTTACGCTGAGTCGAGGACTTAAACATACCTCAACTATAAGACCTCAAAACCTTTTTAGGTATTCGTTGATATTTAAATATTAAAGGAGCAAAAAATGATAAAAATATATAAACAACTATTATCTATCATGACCTCTTTATTGTTGGTATTTGCACCGTTATTGAGCGGGGCAGGCATAGAAACGGACGGAACGACAAACACGACATTAGAGAGTGCACCAAACGGTGTGCAGATTGTCAATATAGCTAACCCAAGTGCCCAAGGACTCTCTCATAACAGATATAATCACTATAATGTTTCAAAAGAGGGACTTATACTTAACAACTCCATGGATACGACTGTCAATACTCAACTCGGCGGCTATATATACGGAAACTCACATCTAACGTCCAACGCAAAGGTCATACTCAACGAAGTTACGAGCACAAACCCTTCACAGCTTGGCGGTTATACGGAGGTAGCTGGCAAAAGGGCAGACCTTGTTATAGCAAATCCAAACGGCATCACAGTAAACGGAGCAGGATTTATAAATACTTCCAATGTAACGCTCTCTACCGGTAAACCAAGCATTCAAAACGGTTCTATATCATCATACGGCACACAGGTCGGAGAGATATCCATAGAAGGAGAAGGGCTTGATGCCACACAGACTGACAGTGCGCAGCTTTATGCGAATGTGCTGAGGCTTAATGCAAAGATATACGCTAACGGACTTGATGCCAAGTTCGCTTCTCTTGATGCATCGGTACTTGGAGGGATGTATGCAAACGCTATCACTCTGGAGGGGACGGCTCAAGGCGTAGGGGTTACACTTCCTCCAGAAGTCGTTGCTTCAAACGGCGATATAACCGTCACTGCTGACGGTACGATTAAATTGCAAAAGATGACGGCGCACAATATTGCCGTAGAGTCAAACAAAAATATAGAGCTTCAAGACGAGGTATACTCCTCGAACTCTGTATCATTACAAGCGGCTGATGAGGTGATTGTCAAAGACGGTATGGTGGCATCACAAAACTCTTTAAACATAAAAGCAGATAAGATGTTTAATCAAAACACACTTCAAAGCAGTAATGAGCTTACGATAGAAGCCGCGCAATATATTCAAAATGATGCCAAAATTCTCTCCGATGGTTATTTGCAATTTATTACAGATGGAGAGCTTATAAATAACGCGTTAATATCAGCAAATGATATAGATATAGAGGCGGATACTCTTATAAACAATCAGACTTTATTTGCCGCAAACGATATGAATCTTTATGTCTCAAATAAGCTGCAGAACAATCAAAACGCAAATATATTTTCTGTTAATAATCTGACCATGGCAGCAAATAAAGCCAACGAAAAAATTAATATTGTTGAAAATATTTCAGCTAATATAGAGACTTATAGCGGTGACATCAATATCTTTACAAAAGAGCTTATCAATAAAAGAGTAAAAGAGATTGATGATAATGTTTTTTTTACTTCAAATAGCATTTTGGATTCTGTTTATTTTAACGAAAGTATAGGTTATTCACGTGCTACTGTAATCGGCGAGAACGGTCTGCTTATGTTAAAAGGCGAAGGAAGAAATGATACTTTTCGTGCATACGTAAACGACTTTGGCTACCGTCTATCTGTTGACTTGGCAAGAGAGCCTTTTCGTACACATTTTGCAACGCTTGAAGCAGTGCTAAATGAAAAAATACCTTATGACAATCCAAGCTATGAACGGGCAACTATCTTAGCCGGAAATGACCTGCATATTGTAAGTGATAGCGTAATGAATGAGATGAGTGATATTATCAGTACAAATGATATGTACTTGGATGTAGGAAGTTTTGAAAATAGGGCAAAGGCTTATGAAGGGACACTTCGTATTACCCTACATAACTCTGTTAACTGCTATACAGAACCACAGAGATGCTTATTGTACGATGATTACAGCTTAAGTGGTATTCAAAAAAAGAGACATGACGGCTGGCTGTATCAAGACGGAAAACTAGTAAAATACGCTGCTTATTACGGAGATTATACCTACGGTCCATATGCAGTTAAGAGAGATGACGTGTCCATCCCTGCAAATCTAAGCGCGGGGGGCACTATATATGGAGATATCAATCGGTTAAACAATGGAAACATACAAGAAAATACTACTATCTTAAAGCCTGTTCCTTTGGATATAACATCAACTACTCCCTCGCAAAACATGGCGGAGATACCGCTTCCACAAGACGATAACGGTTTTTTTGTCTTATCGAAAGACCCTCAAAGCAGCTATCTTATAGAGACAAACCCAGAGTTTGCCATATATGAAAATTTTATCAGCAGTGATTATATGCTTGGCCATATCGGGTATGATGCCGAGGCAACTACAAAAAGACTTGGTGATGCTCTTTATGAGAACAGGATGGTTCGCGATAGTATATTAGAGCAGACAGGGCAAAGATTTTTAAACGGCAATCTTACAAGCGACAATGAACAGTACAATCATCTTATGGATAACGCGATAGAAGCAAGCCAAGACCTTCATCTCGCTCCCGGCATAGCACTCAGCAAAGAACAGATAAATGCACTGACCAAAGACATCGTATGGATGCAGGAACAAGAGGTAGAGGGGCAGAGAGTGCTTGTTCCGGTCGTCTATATCGCCAATGCACAAAACTACGAGCTTAAAGGCTCAAGGATCATTGCCGCCAATGACATAGATATAAACATGGCAGAGTTGAATAACGCAGGCTCCATAAAAGCAGGCAATGTTAATATTAGTGCGACAGATACCATAAACAACGTCGGAGGAGATATAGAGGCCGCTCAGGATATGGCTTTGCAAGCTACAAATGATATAACAAATACAAGTGCGAGCATAAAAGCGGACAATATAGCACTGACTTCTACACAAGGCAGCATCATAAACGAAAGGGCTCAAAAAGAGGTCTCATGGAAAAAGGGAATGGAGTATTCAAACTACACTCTCACAGGGGAAGCCTCTTCCATAGAGGCCTCAAACACGCTAAACATAAATGCAGATAAGAACCTGCATGTAACGGGCAGCTCTCTTAGCGCTAAAGAGCTAAATATTGCAGCAAGTGACGTTGAGATAAAAACTGCCGAAGATAAAAGCGATTTTTTTATAGGCGACTCTGATAATTACAACAAAGCAAACTTTACAAAACACCTTTCATCAAACATTAATGCGGACAATGTAGATATAGACGCCATAGAGAGTGTAAAGGTTATAGGCTCGAACATTAAGGCAGATGGCGACCTTGACATACAGAGCAAAAAACTCGATGTTCTGGCTGTGAACAACAGTAGTTACTCAGAAATAAAAAGAACAAAAAAAGGGACTTTTAGCTCAAAGACTACTACAACAAAGCAGGCAACTTCAACAAACATTGCCTCAGAGATTAGAGCAGTGAACATAAATCTTACAACCACCAATGATAATATAAATATCATAGGCTCAAAACTCCAAGCAGACGACACTTTAGCTCTTGATAGTACAGAAAACATCAATATACAAGCAGGATATAACGGAAGTATGAACGAGTCGCATACGACAAAGTCCGGATGGTTTAGCGGAGGAAGCCTCTACTCCAAAAGTGAAGACCTGGAAGGAAAACTTACAAAAACAGCTCTAAATTCAAGCTTGAGCGCAACAAATATAGAACTCGTCTCAAAAGAAAACATAGATATGGTCGGTGTAGATATGCAAGCGGACAATATGCTAAGTGCAAGTGCTCAAGGTATAGAGATAAAAAATGCAACCAACACGGAGGAGACCTACTCCAAACATAAAAAAATAGATGTTGGGCTTGGTGATACTCTAAAGTCGCTCTCAACGGCAATTGTCAATCCGTTCGCCGCAGTAGAATACGACAAAGGAAAAGCTTCTATAACACTTGCCACGGCAACATACGACGATGAGACCAAAGTAACGAAAAAGACAACGGTTGCAAGTTCAAACATAGACGCAACCAACATAAACATTAATGCATCTTCATCAAAGACAGATAAAGGAGATATCCTCATTCAAGGCTCCAACATAGAAGCAAAAGAGGATATAAACCTCCAAGCAACAAACGACATCACGATAAAAGAAGCCAAAGAGACAACGGATATAGACTCTAAAGAGGCACACGGTAAGGCAGAATTGAAAGCGACACTAAAAAACGAGTATGTACAGCTTGGCTATACCGTAGATGCTGCTGCAAAAGCAACGGAGGATCTTAAAAAAGCGAAAGATGACTATAGCCGTTATAAAGATTATCTCTCAACGCAAGAAGAAAAGCTTTCACAGCTAAAGAGAGATCTATCAGAGCATAAACTCGCAATAGAACAGGCAGATGTCAATGAGATGCAATACTACGTCGATGAACTAAGAAGCGATGACGAGTATTATCTGACGAATATAGCCTTGGCGACGACGACCTTGGCGACCAAACTTGCTGCTGTATATACACAAACCAAAAAGGCAGGCAGCTCGAGTGCAACGGCAGGCTTTAACGCCGGAATGGAGCTTGATATAGATGCTATAGAAAACCAGCTTCAAGAGTATAAAGAACAAAGCGTAGCTT
>NZ_JALOAA010000070.1 GCF_023229025.1 Sulfurimonas sp. | reverse complement strand
ATAGAAGCAACACATGAGGCAAGTGCGAAAAAGAACTCTATTCTTATTGAATCTTTGAACAATATTGAGACACTTAAAACACTTGGTGCTTTAAACCAAGTTCAGTGGAACTGGGAAGAGTCAACCGGCGAGATAGCAAACAAAAGCTTGAAATCTCGCCTTTTATCTGCCTCTATTCCAACTGTGACACAATTTTTTATACAGCTAAATACCGTCATGATTATAGTTTATGGTGTTTACATGATTCAAGAGTTTGAACTCTCTATGGGTGGACTAATTGCCATAGTGATATTAACCTCTAGAACATTAGCGCCAATGGGGCAAGTCGCTGCACTGCTTACAAACTATGAGGATACAAAAACATCATATGAGACGCTAAATGAGATTATATCTCAGCCCAGCGAGAGACCAAACGGTAAAAAGTTTGTTGAAAAACCGGCTTTTAGCGGAGATATTGAGTTTATAGATGTGACTTTCTCTTATCCGTCAACTGATATGCATGTCCTTAAAAACGTATCTTTTAAAATTACCGCGGGTGAACATGTAGCTATAATAGGCAGGATTGGTTCCGGAAAAAGCACAATCCTTAAACTAATACTCGGTCTTTATGAACCGGATTCGGGTCAAATCCTAATTGATGGCATAGATATAAAGCAGATTGACCCTGCGGATTTGAGAAAAAATATGGGGTATGTCTCTCAAGATGTGATGTTGTTTCGCGGAACAGTAAAAGAGAATATAACTTTTTGCGCTTCGCACGCAAGCGACTTCTCTATGATACGTGCAGCGCAGATAAGCACAACCTCGGAGTTTATAAAAAAACACCCTAAAGGGTATGAGATGCCTATCGGAGAGAGAGGTCAAGGATTATCAGGAGGACAGCGTCAAAGCATAGGCATAGCTCGCGCATTTTTGCTAGAGTCTAATATAATGTTGATGGATGAGCCAAGCAATGCTATGGATCAATTAACAGAGTCCAAACTATTAGAGAATATGCAACAAGCACTAAGAGGAAAAACTTCATTGATAGTGACTCAAAAGATGAATCTTCTAAATATTGTGCAGCGTATAATAGTTATGAATGAGGGTAAAATCCTTATTGATGCGCCAAAAGAAGAAGCATTGAGAAAACTACAGGGCAAGGAAGATAGCAGTGAAAAAAAATAAGCCCGTAGAGTATACAAAAAACGATTATGACTTTATGAACAGCCTTAGTGCTGCCGTTTTAGAGCAAAGTCCATCAAAGATGAGCAGAGTTATAAAGATATGGCTCTTTACAATAGCCGCTTTTTTAATCTGGGCATCTTTGGCAGAAGTAGATGAGATAACTAGAGGAGACGGCGATGTCATCCCTTATGGACAAAATCAAATTATCCAAAATCTTGAAGGCGGTATTGTCGAGTCGATACTTGTCGAAGAGGGGCAGATTGTAAAAGAGGGAGAGGTTGTCTTAAAAATCAATAATGCCAAATCAGTATCTAGCTCCCGCACAAATGAGATGAAATATTATGAACTTGAAGCAAAAAGATTAAGGCTCTATGCAGAGGCAAATCAACAACCGTTTAAAGTGCCTGAGGTAGAAGATGAAGAGCTTAAGAGTCAGATAAAACTTGCACAAAATTTATATAATTCAAATAAAGTAGAGTTTAGTGCAAAAGATGACTCCTTTGTAAATCAAATAAAGCAGCGTGAGCAATCATATAAAGAGGCTAAAGCCAAAGTAAACTCTTTGCAAAAATCTTTGGAATTTGTAACCCAAGAGATTGAGATGACTGAGCCTATGGTTAAAGAGGGCATCAAATCAAAAGTTGATTTTCTAAAATTAAAGAGAGAGGCAAGCACTATTGAAAATGATATAGAAGCAACCATGCTCTCTCTACCTAGATTAACAGCGGCGATAGAAGAGATGAAAAATAAAAGAGAAGAGTCAAAACAGCTCTTTATCAATACCGCTAAAAAAGAGTTAAATGAAGTAATTGCCGAAATGTCAAGATTAAAAACGCAACAAGTCGCATTTAGTGACCAAGTTGAGAGAACAATGGTTAAATCTCCTGTGGAGGGCATTGTTCAAAAACTTTTTATAAATACGGTAGGCGGGGTAATCCAACCCGGAGCCGACTTGATAGAGATTGTCCCGACAAATAAAAAACTCTATCTTGAGGTTAAAATAAAACCAAGCGACATCGCTTTTATACACCCAGGAGCCGAAGCAAAAGTAAAAATATCAGCTTATGACTTTACAATCCACGGCGGACTCACCGGTAAAGTTGTCAACATATCACCCGACACAATTACAGACAATAAAGAGAATACTTTTTACATTATACATGTAGTGACAGAGAAAAACTACCTTGGTACAAAAGAGTACCCGCTAAATATTATTCCGGGGATGACTGCCAACGTAGATATAATTACCGGAAAAAAGAGTGTTATGGAGTATATTTTAAAGCCTATCCTAAAATCTAAACAGTATGTTTTTTCAGAAAAATAGATGAAGATTATATTTTTTAGTTCAAATATGGAGATAATTGATGAGTGGAGGCAAAGACACTCTATTGATGAGAGCGCCATATTTCACAACTCAACATCACTCAAAAATGAACTTAAAGAAAATACACAAATCATAGTCATAGCCGATTACGACACTATTGCTTATGAGCTAAACAGCATGCTCTCATCCGGTTTTACTCCTGAGAATCTGGTGGTTTTAGAGAAAGAACCATCAGTAGTAACCGGTAAGATGTTAATAATGCGCGGCACTAAAGCATACGGTAACTCAAGAATGCATGCAAATCATTTCACGCAGATGATTAAAACGGTTGAAGATGGAAATATCTGGACATATCCCGAACTAACAGCTCTCCTTGCTAAAAAAAATAAAAAAGAGTCAATTAATAAAGAGTCTAAAAAATTGATAGAGAGCAGATTGTCAGATAAAGAGCAAGAGGTACTTTTTCTCATACTTGATGCTCTTACAAACGATGCGATTGCCTCTTCGTTAAACATTACAACAAGAACTGTAAAAGCGCATGTAAGCTCTATTTTTTCTAAATTACATGTTAACGACAGGGTCTCACTAATACTGCTTTTAAAATAACATATAGATTTTTATATCTACTAACTCTCATCAACTTGAATATTTACGCTTACCTCTAGCGTAACAGAGTCGCCGCCAATTTCACCTGTATATCTACTATACTCTTGATTATCGATAAGAACTGTTTCTCCAGATCTCCACTCTCCGGTAGGATTAGAGTCTGTTACGGTATCTAGGTTTACATGATCACTACCATCTCCATCTATACGAAGAGTATTATTATTATCAGTCACACTTAAAACATCGCTGACACTAAGCGTAATATTTTGCACGCCATCACCTAAGTTAAGAGCTTCAATATTTGAAACAGTAGCACTTAGCCCACTAAAGTCAATACTCTCATCACCTGTTATAAGCAGTGTATCATACCCCGCTCCACCATCAATATCAGTAGTATCGTCAAACGTAAATGTTTCGCCAGTACCGATACTAAGAGTTAAATCACTACTCTTGATATCACCATCATTATCGACTACTGTTATGTTAAACTCTTCAGTTAAATCATTTCCTGAATATATAGTAGGTTTATATGTATAACTTCCGGTTTCAAAATTTAACTCCATTGAACCTTCACTAAGCGCAATTGCCTGAGTAGGGTTAGAAGCATCGTAAGTATATGCCGTTCCACTATATGTTAACTCAGAAATATGACCTCCGTCTGCACCAAAATTTATGCCTGATTGTCCATCTGTAGCATACAAACTTCCCTCTATAGATTCTATTGTCGAAGTTATTGTATCGCTTAGTTGTGTAGCATCTGTTACGACAATAACCTCTTTCGAATCTTGCACCTGAACCTTGTCTAAATAATCAACTGAAATATTATTGCCAATTCCAATTACTGTTAAATCAATGCTGTTTGTATTAATAAAATCGGTCCAATTATCAACATATGGCGTGTCAAGCCAACCACTCTCCTCATCGCTACCTTCTTTCCACCAACTACTACGCTTACCCTCTTTGTTTTCTGCTGTAGGTGCACCATCTGATATGAAATAAGCAACCGTGTTATCCGCCGCTGGCAATCCTGTATCATATGTTGATGACGTAGCTTGTAGAGCAGCTTCATAATTTGTTTTTACACTTGTAAGTTCTGGAATTGTTGAACTATCATATAAAACTTTATTTGTATCATGATCCATAGTTAACCTACTCAAATAGTCCAAAGTCTCCGCTTTATTTTTCCATCCTAAGCTTATAGCACCACCGTTGAAAAGTGTCAAATTCACGTTAACATCACCTTGGTCTGAGTAAGCATCAATTGTATTTATCAGCGCCTCTTTTGCGATATCAAAACGTGTTTTATTAGTTCCTGAGACAGTATCATCCATGGAGCCTGACACATCTAATGTAAATATAATGTTTGTATCAGTTGGTTCCGATAGCGACAACGAAACTGACGTAGTATTATCTATAATTGGGGAATCATCAAGTATTGTCACTGCCAAGTTGGCGCTCGAAGAGACACCATTTGAGTCTACAACAGTATATATAAATGTATCTACCTTATCTTCAGAGACAGAATGATTTAAAGGATTATTTAGTGTGTAAACATAATCACCTGTGACAGAGTTAACAACTAAAACATTCCCTTCCGCCGTAGTTACTGTAATCTCTTCATCTTCTACAGTTGTATTTCCTCCTATTATCGACACATCACTAAGTACAAATCCAGCAGGAAGAGTATCATCGCTTAAGATATTTCCGGTAGCTACTTCTTCCGTGCTTGAGCTATTAGTTCCAGTTGTTAATGCTGCTTCATCTACCTGAGCAGTATTATCGTTTAATATTGTAAGGTCTGGATTATCATTTACTGTTATCTCTATCGGTAGTGTTGTTGATGCTGTGTCTGCATTTGAAGATTCAGTAGCAGTTGCGACAACATTTAGTGTATATGTAGTCGTTTCATTAACATTTGGTGTTGTTAATATCAAACTATTTAGAGTCCAATTTGTTATGTTTACACTTGAATTTGATTCATCAGCAACAAATGAATTATTACCATCAGAAATAGTGAATCCTACAGGTATATCTTTAAGTAAAATATCTAATGATTCAGAACCATCAGCATCAACTAGAGAAGATGATATATTAAGTAAAACAGAACTAT
>NZ_JALOAA010000025.1 GCF_023229025.1 Sulfurimonas sp. | reverse complement strand
TGATTTCCTGATAGTATAGAGAGGAATTATAGCTAATAAAGTATTTAAAAAGTGTTTCTTAAGAAAATTTTAATTTTAAAAGGACTATTATACACAAAGCATAGATTGTCTTTTAAAAATACATAGCGGGTAATAATCTAAAAAGAACAGCTCAAAATGATAATTACTCTACGGCAGTAGGTTGGTATTTAAACTACAGTAACGGAAAGTTTTATTTTCGTGCTATTTATGTTGAGCAAGATGATAAAGAGAGTTTAATAAAAACCGATAGCGACTGGAGTCGTTTTGAGTTGGCGGCTTCTTATATTTTTTAAATTAACCTCTTTTTAATATGATATCCATTATCATTATATAAAATTAAAGAGAAATTGATGCACAACAAAACAGGCGATAGTGAAATAAAGAGGCTGATAGATTGTAAAAAATCGGCTGTTGTAAAAGTTGTTAAATTAAAAGCTGATGCAGAGCTAAAGCAGAGGCTTATATCTTTTGGAATAATGAAAGATACGGTCTTAGAGGTACTAGAGCATGCGCCTGCAAAAAGCACTATAGAGATAAAAGTAGGCAGGATGAGAATCGCACTTCGAGCTAAAGAGGCTGAACTGATAGAGGTCATAAAAGCATGAACAGAGATATAAAAGTCTGCCCAGTAACAGCTAAGCATATAAAAGTTGCACTTGTGGGACAGCCAAATGTAGGCAAAAGCATGTTGATAAACTCTATATCAAATGCAAATCTTCATGTTGGAAACTTTACCGGTGTGACGGTTGAGAAGAGTGAAGTGTTGTTTGACTACAAAGAGTACCACTTTACGGTAGTAGATTTACCAGGGACTTATGCACTAAACGACTACACAATAGAAGAGAGAGTGACAAATGATTATCTCCTGACTCAGGATTATGATCTTATCATAAACGTTGTAGACTCGACAAATTTGCAAAAAAATCTTCAACTTACTTCAGAGCTTATGAGCATAGGCAAGAAAATGTTAATAGCACTTAACATGAGTGATGAAGCTGACAAAGAGGGCATAAGCATAGATAGCAAGCTTATGTCTGAACTCTTAGGATTTGCCTGCGTAAAAGTCTCTGCTGTTACAAAAGTTGGGATAGTTGATCTTATAGAGGCTATTATAGAGGAGTATGAAAGCGAGAGTATTGAGTATAAGCTTATTTTTAGTGAAGCTGTAGAGGAGGAGATAACCGTAATAATCGACTACTTGACAAAGCATAAATATCAAGATGAAAACTCATATAGAAATATAGCGATTAATCTTCTTAAAAATAGTAAACAAACATATGCAAAACTTCATGATGATCCTATATGGACGGAGCTGCAGCCTATCTTAATAGAAGCATCAAAACATATAGAGCTCCATCATGACACAAGCGACATAAAAGAGGCATTTGCTAGCGAGTACGCCTCTTTTAACAGGGGTGTAGTAAAAGAGGTTTTAAAGCAAGAGGTAGAAGAGAGTGAAAAAACTCTAACAGACAAGATTGACTCCGTTTTGATTCATCAAATATTTGGCATACCGATATTCCTATTTTTTATGTGGGCTCTTTTTCAGCTTACATTTGAGATAGGCTCTATTCCTATGGAGTGGATAGACGCTTTTTTCACATGGTTAGGTAGTACCATAGGCTCAACAATATCAAATGATGATATTCGCTCTCTTGTGGTTGACGGCTTAATATCAGGTGTCGGTGCGGTAGTCTTATTTATTCCAAATATTGTCATTCTTTTTATAGGTATAGCGCTATTAGAGAGTACGGGGTACATGTCAAGAGTTGCGTTTTTACTTGATGGCTTTTTTCATAAGTTTGGGCTTCATGGACAGTCGTTTATACCGCTAGTAACAGGTTTTGGATGCTCGATTCCAGCCTACATGAGTGCGAGAATACTTAAAAATGATCGCGATAGACTTTTAACGCTATTTATTATCGGGTTTATGAGTTGCGGGGCCAGGCTTCCGGTTTATGTTCTTTTTGCAGGTGCATTCTTTTCAGAATCAATGGCAGGTAATGTTCTCTTTGCTATCTATATAACAGGGGCAATGCTTGGGCTATTTGCTGCAAAAGTACTAAAGTTAACAGCATTTAAGGGTGTAGATGAGCCTTTTGTTATGGAGATGCCAAAATATAGATTTCCATCACTAAAGCTTATGTGGCATACGGTTATGACAAAAACATTGATGTATCTTAAAAAGGCGGGTACATTTATAGCAGCGGCATCTATGCTTATATGGTTTTTAAGCAGCTACCCGCATAATCAACTCCTAGAAGAGGAGTACGCAACAAAGATACAAAGAGCTGTAACTCAGGAGGAGAAGAGTTTTTTTACTAATCAAGCAGCAGAAGCATACCTTGAGCAGAGCTACCTTGGTCAAATTGGAAAATTCAGCGAGCCGATTTTTGCTCCGCTTGGATTTGATTGGAAGATGAGTGTGGCTCTTCAAACAGGACTTGCGGCAAAAGAGGTTGTAGTCTCGACTTTAGGTGTTTTATACTCATTAGGAAGTGAGGTAGATGAGGAGAATAACTCCCTAAAAGAGATGATTTCAAAAAATATACCTTTTGCTTCCGCAGTAGCGTTTATAGTTGTTGTTATGGTTTATCTGCCATGTCTGGCTGCATCAGTTGTCTTTACGCGTGAAGCAGGTGGTATAAAATATTTCTTTTACCTTTTAGGATTTACATCCATAGTCGCTTACGGACTTGCTTTTATAGCATTTAATATCGCATCCATGTTTAATATTTAAATATTTGCACAATATTAACTACTTATTAGCGCATATCTGTTAGAATCTGCTTATGAAAAAAATATTAATGATTGAAGATGATTTAGAATTAGCGGAGATACTAGCTGAGTATCTACATCAGTTTAAGTTTGAGGTTATTACAGAGGATGACCCTTTTAAAGCGGTAAGCATATTGAAGCTTGAGCCTTTTGATTTAGTTATATTGGATTTGACTCTGCCTGGTATGGATGGTTTGGAGGTTTGTGAAGCAATCCGTGAGAGACAAGATATTCCTATTATTATCTCCTCGGCTAGAAGTGATGTAACCGACAAGGTAAAAGCGTTAGAACTAGGAGCTGACGACTATCTTCCAAAACCTTATGACCCAAGAGAGCTAGAGGCTAGGATACACTCTGTACTAAGAAGATATGAAGCAAAGTCACAGCAAAAAGAGGAGTCAAAGAGCGATTTTAAATGTGATGCATCCTCGATGATGATTACCTATAAGGGCAGAAATATCGACCTTACAAAGGCAGAGTTTGGAATTTTGTCATACATGATAGCAAAGCAGGGGTTGGTTGTATCAAGAGAGGACTTGATTCACAATGTAAATGCTATAAATGAAGATTCATCTAATAAAAGCATTGATGTAATGGTGGGAAGAATTAGAAACAAATTAGGAGATAAATCTCTTATAGAGTCGGTTAGAGGCGTTGGCTATAAACTTCTTAAGTAAGCTATTTTTTCGTTTTACTAAAAAAATGGAGAAAAATTAGTGCGTCAACATGCTGTTTTAATAACCGTTTTATCTGCACTTACAGTTACGGTTATAAGTGTAAGTGTTGTATTTTGGGAGTTTTTTCTACTCAACAAGCAGCACTATATAGATCATATATTTACAAAACATGCAACAATCACTCAAATATTTAGGCAACATCAGCAAAAACAGCACTCCCAGATTATGCTCGAAGCAAACTTGGCGGTATATAGTTTTGTACTAGAAAAAGATAATGAAGCGATAAAAACAGTACTAAATAATGCAAAAGTTTTAAAAAGAAAAGATTTTCAAAGTGTAAAATCATCTCTAATGTTGTCTCAAGAGGGGTTTTTTACCAAAAAAACAGTAACAGACTTAACTACAACTATGCTTGAGTTTAATAAAAAAATATACTTTTATATTCAAGCACCAACATCTTCGGTGCTTATTTTAGACGAAGAGCTAAGACCATATAGATACTGGAGTGTCGCTTACTCCTACATGACTATTTTGGTAATAATCTCCTTCTCTTTTGTTCTGATTTTACAAAGGCTAAGACCACTTATAAGACTTAGAAAGAAGATTGCTCTTTATGGTGATGGAAATATGAATATATCGTTTAAAACCAAAGGGTATGACGAGATAGCACTAATCTCCAACGAGCTTGAGGCAACAAGAGAAAAAATCAATATTATTTTAGAGTCTAGAACTCTCTTTTTACGCAATATAATGCATGAGCTAAAGACTCCTATTGCCAAGGGAACAATTGCTACTCAGATGTTGGAGTCTCAAAAACAGAAGGATAGATTTAGTTCTATTTTTGGACGTTTGGAATCTTTAGTTAATGAGTTTGCTCTTATTGAGGAGGTAACAAGCCTTGGAGATAAAACCGATTTTAAAGAGTATCGTCTTATTGATATTATAGACGGTGCAATAGATATGGCAATGATAGACAAAAGTTCTGTTACGGTAGATGTAGAAGCAACTTACAAAATAAACGCAAACTATAGACTCTACACTACGGCAATAAAAAATATGATAGATAATGGCATAAAGTACGGAGCCGACGGGCATGTAAAAATTTTGATAAAAAACGGTGAGTTGTGTTTTGAGAGCAAAGGAGACTGCATAGCACATCCACTACAGTACTATATAGAACCATTTACTAAAGATAATCCTGCAAAAAATAGTTTTGGGCTTGGTCTGTATCTAGTGGACTCTATTTTAAAAGTCCATAATCAGGTTTTAGCACATGAGTATGAAGATGGCACAAATCGCTTTATATTTGCTAAGTTTTTAGGGGCAAACTAACATAATGGACAGATATCTTAAATTAAGCGTAGTTGTATTTTTTGCTATATCTTTTTTTGTTTTTGGATGGCTCTCTCATACAGCCTATAACCCTATTCACAAAATAAAGACGGCATCCGTACTTGATGAGATAAAAGAGAATAAGCTTCTAAATGTAGCTCTACTAAACTCACCCTCAACATACTATATCGGTCCCGATGGAGCAAAGGGTTTTGAGTATGATATTCTTAATGCCTATGCAAAACATTTGGATGTTGACTTAAATATAACAATGGTAAACACGACAAAAGAGGCTTTAGAGCTTAGTAAAAATCCAAATATTCATATAACCTCTGCATCTTTGGCAAAAACTAAAATAAAAGAGAAAAACTTTAATTTCGGTCCATCATATTTTGAGGCACAACAACAGGTTATCTGTTATAGAGGCATGCTATGGAGTGGCAAGTTTCCAAAAAGTGTTGAAGATTTGGCAGGACTTAAAATAGTAGTAGGAGAAGAGACTAGCTACAGCGAGACTATAGACTCGCTACTTGAGGATGGATTTGATATAAATGCCACCTATACCTCTGAGTACTCTACGGAAGAGCTTTTAGCAAAGGTAGCTGATAATGAGATAGATTGTACTATTGCAGACTCAAATATATATGCCCTAAATCAACGCTATTTTCCAAAGATAGCTCTTGCCTTTTCTGTTAGCAATAGAGAGCAGCTTGCATGGGTGCTTGCACCTGATTCAAAGGAGTTAAAAGATGATATGTACTCTTGGCTCAATGGATTTAACCAAAGCGGGGAGATGGCACGTCTAAAAGATCACTACTACAGTTTTGCTCTCTTTTTTGATTACTATAACACTAAGACGTTTTATGAGAGAATAAAAACAAGACTTCCTAAATATAAAGAGCTATTTGAGAAATATGCAGAGAAGTACGGTCTTCCATGTTCAGTTTTAGCAGCACAGTCATATCAAGAGTCACACTGGAACCCAAGAGCAAAAAGCTACACAGGAGTTAGAGGACTTATGATGCTTACGCAGGCTACGGCAAAAATGCTGGGAGTCAAAAATAGACTCGACCCACAGCAGAGCATTGAGGGTGGAGCAAAACATTTAAGTGAACTTTTAAGACGTGTACCTTCAGATGTAGAAGGAGAAGATCGCTTAAAATTTGCACTTGCTGCATACAATGTAGGATTAGGGCATATTTTTGATGCGCAGATATTAGCAGAGAGAATGGGGCTGAATAAAAATGTCTGGAGTGATTTAAAAAAAGTGCTCCCTCTGCTTGCCCAAAAGAAGTATTATAAAACACTAAAACATGGTTATGCAAGAGGAAGTGAACCTGTTAGGTATGTTGACTCAATATATGACTACAGAGATATTTTACAAAAAAACAGCTATGAGCCATTTTTAAGCAAAGATAGAGAAAAGCAAGAGCTAGTAGAGTAGATAAAATTTATAAAAGATGAATTCTAATTAATTTAAATATATAAAAAATTATAATAGTTGTGATACAATGATTCTTGAACTAACTAAAACTAAAGGATGAGATATGAAAAAGTTGAATTTTCTATCATTAGTTGCAGCTTCTGCTATGGTTTTAAGTATCGGTGCTACAACACTAAGTGCTGAGAGAATGAAGTGCGGTGCCGGCAAGTGTGGTGACACAAAAAAAGAGATGAAACGAGACGGCAAGTGCGGTGACTCAAAAAAAGAGATGAAACGAGACGGCAAATGCGGAAACTCAAAAAAAGAGATGAAGCGTGACGGCAAGTGCGGAAACTCAAAAAAAGAGATGAAACGTGAGGGTAAGTGCGGAAGTAACTAATCTTATAGGGTTGTAGATATCTGTTATAGGGTGTCGGTTTAAAGTTTCTTAAGGAGTGCGTTATGAACTTCAAACAACTATATCTTAAGTTTTCTAGAGTGAGCGAATGTGCAAAATCATCTGCTTTATTATTTGCACGATTGGCAGTTGCGTATGGATTTTATGAGCCTGCGATGAATAAGTGGAGCGATATGACCTCTGTAGCTGGATGGTTTGAATCTTTAGGAATACCATTTCCGACACTAAATGCTTACATGGCGGCAACTACAGAGATAACAGGAGTTGTGCTGCTTACTTTAGGGTTTTTAACCCGTCTGATTTCACTACCTCTTATTGTAGTGATGGTTGTTGCTATTGTGACGGTACATCTTCCAAACGGCTTCTCGGCAGGCGATAACGGTTTTGAAATACCGCTTTATTATATGCTTTTTCTGCTACTGTTTGTATCACATGGAGCAGGAAATTTTAGCCTTGATAGACTTTTTTTCGGTGAAAAAAATTAAAGGATAGCTCTATTTTTATTTTATCTATAAATAAAACTTCGGGCAAAAAATAGTGGTACAATAAAATATGACTTTTAACATGCGTAGAAATTTTTTTAAGCAGAGTTTCTTGGGTGGGGCTGTTTTACTTTTTTACGGCTCCTCTTTATTTGGTGCGGTAGAGCCTTTAAAAACTCTTGCTCTCGTGCAAGAGGATCTTTTCCCTAAAGCTAAAGAGTTAGAAGTAGATACTGCTTCTTATCTTCTACTTATTCTAGAGCACTCAAGAGTTAGCTCTGCTAAAAAAGAGTTTCTTCGTAACGGAGTTCAATGGCTACATGAAGAGTCATTGAAACTCTACGGTAAACTTTACTACAACCTCTCTCAACAAAAACGACAAGATGTATTGCAAGAGATTTCGGAATATAGCTGGGGTGAGTTTTGGATTGAATCTCTCTTGACCTATAGCATGGAGGCTCTTTATAGTGACGCTGTCTATGGTGTCAATAAAAAAGATGCAGCACAGAAGTGGCTAGGGTTTCACTCAGGAGAGCCGCATCCAAAAAGAGCTTATTTATGACGTATGATATCTGTATCATAGGGAGCGGTGCAGGCGGCTCCCCAGTCGCTTATGAGCTAAGTCGTGCCGGCTTTAGTGTCGTCGTGCTTGAAAAGGGGAAAGAGTACAAAGAAGAGGACTTTAATAAGGATGAACTAGCGGTTTCACGCCGTCAACTTTTTACACCTGAGCTTAAAGAAGAGCAGCATGTTATCTATGAATTAGATGAAAATAAAAAGCGTACAAGATATGTTGGAAGTGAGGAGCAGTGGAGTTTTTGGAATGGTTCCATGGTGGGAGGCTCCTCAAATTTAATGAGTGGTTTTTTTCATCGCTTAAAGCCAAATGATTTCAAACTTCTTTCAGCTTACGGCAAAATTGAGGGTGCAAATATAGTTGATTGGCCTATCTCTTATGAGGAGCTAGAGCCCTACTATGAAAAAGTCGAGCGTGTAGTTGGCGTTAGCGGAGAAGTGGTGCCACACTCTTTTTTGGAGCCTAGAAGTACCGAACAATTTCCTTATCCTAAACTTCAAGAAAACAGAGTAACAGAGTGGTTTGACAGAGCTTGTAACTCTCTTGGATTTGAGTCTATTGCTACTCCAAGGGCAATTTTATCACATACCGCATTAGAGCGAAATAGCTGCTCTTACTCTAATTTTTGCGGGAGTTACGGATGTGCTACAGGCGCAAAAGGGAGCGGCAGGGCAGCTCTTCTTCAAAAGTGTAATGCAACTATTATCACGCAAGCGTTTGTCTATAAACTTGAGAGTGATGCGACAAAGGTTACAAAAGCACACTACTACGATGCCGATTTTAAGACGCATGAACTAAGTGCAAAAATCTTTGTTTTAGCAGCGCAAGCAATAGAGAGTTCTCGTCTGCTTTTAAACTCAAAAAATCATTTTTTCCCTCATGGTTTAGCCAACAATGAGAAGCAAGTGGGAAAAAACCTTATTTTTTCAGCAGGAGGAGCAGGGGAGGGGCGATTTCGTTTTGAGATGCTTACAAAAGAGCAGCAAAAGGAGCTTATGGAAGTTGGAGTTTTTTTCAATCGCTCCCTGCAGCAGTGGTATGAGTATAAAAAGAGCGGTAAAAAAATCAAAGGAGGAACTATAGATTTTCTGTTTGAGCATCAAGATTTAATTCCTCGTATAAAAAGAGCCTTTTATGATGAAAGAGGGCAAATTCTTTGGGGCGAAGCTCTTGCGCAAAGAGTTCATAAAGAACTTACGACTTCAAGGGTTTTGAATTTTGAAGTTTTTAATGACTGGCTTCCTACAGATGAGTGTTTTATAGGTATTGAGGAAGATGTAAAGGATAAGTACGGTATTGCTGTAGGAGCGATACATCTCTATAGTCATCCGCATGATAGAGAAGTCGGCAACGAGTTGGCAAAAAAGGCGGTAGAAGTTTTAAAGCAGATGGGTGCTAAGGAGATAAGCTATAGTATCTCCTCATCCCCTCCGTCAAACTTAGTTGCAGGTGGCTGTAGATTTGGAGAGAATCCTAAAACCTCCGTACTTGATAAAAACTGCAAAGCACATGCACTAGAAAATCTCTATGTGACAGATGCTAGTTTTATGCCCACAGGAGGAAGCGTTCCTTATACATGGACTATATATGCAAACGCTTTTCGCGTAGCGGATATTTTACTAAAAAGATTAAAGTCCTAGCTCTAAAGAGGCATCCCCTCTTTGCCATCAGCTAATGTGCTTAAAAAGCTCTCCATGTCATATTTGACTCTGTATTCAGGTGTCATTATGTGGATAAGAATGTCGCCTAAGTCGATGACAACCCAGTCGCTGCTCTCATCTATATGATTAAAATTTTCTGCAGGCTTGAGATCTTTTTTTATATTATCTAATAAAGCGAGCGTATGTTTTGAGCCAAGCGATGACGCAATAATGGCATAATCAACAAAGTAGTTTTTATCTTTAAGGTCAAAAACCTCGATGTTTTCTGCTTTATATTTGTCTAAAGCTCCAGTTATTTTCTCAATTCTGTTTTGCAATAGTTTTCCTTGTAAAATTTATATATCTCTTTTGCACATTTTTTTGGCAGCTTTGAGATTTCAATGTTATCTCTAAGCTCTGTTGATGAGATATTCTCATTAACATCTAATCTTAAAAAATGCTCTGAAATCTCAATATCGTCTCTTGGGACTACAACAAAAGTCACCAACTCTTTAAGCTCATCATATCTACTCCATCTATCTATAGAAGATAGATTGTCTGCACCGATTATTAGGTATATTTTTTTATAACTTTTTAAAAGATATTCTACACTCTCAATAGTTGTTACCGCTCTTTTTTTTAAAACTTCATACTCTGAAACCTCTACATTTTCAAACTCATCAAAAATCTTTTTTAACCACTCTACTCTAAGAGATGCCGGAGCGTGAAATTTTGACTTAAACGGGTTTAAAAACGTAGGCATTATTATAACTTTATCAATATCTTTGAAATTTATCAAAGCCTTAACTATTGCCTCGTGACCGATATGCGGCGGGTCAAAAGAGCCGCCAAAAAGTGCGATTGTATCCATATTTAAAGCGAATTATAACTAAGTTTAGGTAAAATTGCTCAATTTTATTTTAACTAGGAAATATAATGGCACTTAAAATAGCAATAAACGGATTTGGTAGAATCGGTCGCTGTGTAGCTCGTATAGCTGCTTCGAGGGATGATGTAGAAATTGTGGCTATAAATGATATGGCAAGTATGGATATGATGCTTTATCTTCTTAAACACGACTCTGTTCACGGAACATTTAAGAGCGAAGTAGTGCAAGTTGATGATGAGAACATTACAATCGACGGTAAAAACATAAGAGTCTTTAGTGACCGTGATCCAAAAAACCTTAAATTTGCCGAGTGTGGTGCAGATATGGTTTTGGAGTGTACAGGCGTATTTTTAACTCAAAAATCAGCTCAAGTACATATTGATAACGGCGTAGAAAAAGTTCTCTTCTCTGCACCGTCAAAAGATACAGAGACAGCGACTTTTGTTATGGGTGTAAATGAAAATCTTTATGATGGACAAAAAATAGTCTCAAATGCGTCTTGTACTACAAACTGTCTTGGCCCAGTAGCAAAAGTTTTAGATGATGCTTTTGGGATTGAAAAGGGTCTGATGACAACTATACATGCATATACAAATGACCAGAATATATTAGATGTTAAACACTCAAAAGATAAGCGTCGTGCAAGAGCAGGTGCAATTAATATGATTCCGACAACAACCGGAGCTGCAAAAGCCATCGGTTTAGTTCTTCCTCAACTAGTTGGAAAACTCCATGGGCAGAGTGTGCGTGTACCGACGCCGGATGTATCTATGGTTGATTTGAATGTAATTGTCAAAAGAGAGACTACATTAGAAGAGGTGACCGCTGTATTTAATAAAATGGCAGATACGGATCTAAAAGGGCTTCTTCTTATGGATAAAGATATGAGGGTATCTCAAGATTTTGTCGGATGTGAATATAGCGCTGTAGTTGCTGAGGATTTAACGCAGGTAATAGATGGAGACATGGTTAAAATAATGGCTTGGTACGATAATGAGTGGGGATACTCCACAAGACTTATAGATATGGCACTTCATATATCAAAATAAAAAAGACGATAAAGAATTTTAGGAATTTTATGGAACTTTTAAATATTAAAAATTTAGCTCTTGCCGGTAAAAAAGTTTTTATCAGATGTGACTTTAATGTACCGATGGATGAGTTTGGAAATATATCTGATGATCGTCGTATCCGCTCTGCTTTGACTACTATAAACTACTGTCTTGATCAAGATTGTGCAGTTGTACTCGCTTCTCATCTTGGGCGTCCAGATGGGCAAGTAGTTGAGAAATACTCACTAATTCCCGTTGCTAGAAGAATTCAGCATCTTCTAAAAAGAGAAGTTACTCTAGCAAAAGATGTAGTTGGCAAAGATGCTCTACTAAGAGCATCAGAGCTAAAATCAGGAGAGGTCTTGCTTCTAGAGAATCTTCGTTATGAAGCAGGTGAGACAAAAAATGACAAAGAGTTATCTAAGCAGTTGGCATCAATGGCTGATTTTTATGTAAATGATGCATTTGGAGTAAGTCATCGCGCCCACTCATCTGTTGAGGGGATAACCCATTTTTTTGACTCTGAGCATAAAGCTGCCGGATTTTTGCTTCAAAAAGAGATACAGTTTTTTGGCAAGTTGATACAAAATCCTGTTCGCCCTTTTGCCGCTATTATAGGTGGTTCAAAAGTCTCAGGCAAATTAGAGGCTTTAATCAATCTTTTACCTAGAGTCGATAAGGTCTTAATCGGTGGAGGCATGGCATTTACTTTTTTAAAAAAGCTCGGACATGACATTGGCGCTTCCCTTGCAGAGGATGATTTACTTGAAGATGCAGGGCACATAATGCAAGAGGCTAAAAAACTTGGTGTTAAATTTTATCTTCCCGTTGATGTCGTTGCAGCAGAAAAATTTACCGAGGATTCTATCATAAAAATAACATCTGTTCAGGAGATTCCAGATGGATGGATGGGGCTAGATATAGGGCCTGCTACAGTTAGACTTTACAAGGAGGTTCTAAGGGATGTCCAAACTGTTTTATGGAACGGTCCTATGGGCGTTTATGAGATAGAGAAGTTTGCTCGCGGTTCTAACGAGATAGCGCATTTTGTAGCTGACAGTTATGCAACTACCGTTGTTGGCGGTGGAGATACGGCAGACTTAGTTCAAAGAATAGGCGTCGATGATGAGATAACTTACATCTCAACAGGCGGAGGAGCCTCTTTGGAACTACTAGAGGGAAAAATATTGCCGGGTGTAGCATCCTTAACAATTAAAGAGGGCTAATTATGATTATCGCGGCAAATTTAAAAACAAACCTTACAAGAGAAAAAACTAACAAATATATAAGTGAAGTGGAGAGTTTTTTAAGAGAAAAAAATATTTCTGAGGAAGTTTTAGTCTTTCCTGCAACATCAAGTCTGATAGCACACTCCGGAGCAGTAACAATCGGTGCTCAAAATGCATATCCTACGATTAAGGGAGCATTTACCGGAGAAATCGGTTATGAGCAGTTAGAAGAGTTTGGTATAAAAACAATTTTAATAGGTCATAGTGAACGAAGACATGTAATAGGCGAGACGCAAGAGGAGCTTGTAAAAAAGTTTGATTTTTATAAAGAGCTTGGTTTTAAGATTGTTTACTGCGTAGGAGAGCCTTTAGAGGTCAGAGAAGCAGGATTTGAAAATATGATGGAGTATATTTCCAAGCAGTATGAAGGGATAGATACATCATATGAAAATCTCATTATAGCTTATGAGCCGGTTTGGGCTATAGGAACAGGGCTTACCCCTACTTCTGAGGATATAGTGGCTATACACGGTGAACTGAAGAAAAAATCTTTGGCTCCTCTTCTTTATGGCGGAAGTGTTAAGGTAACAAATGCTAAAGAAGTTTTGGCTCTTGAAGGTATTGACGGTGTTTTAGTAGGCAGTGCCGCTCTTTATGCGGAACATTTTTGTACGATGTGCGAATATGCGCAATCATTAAATAAATAAAACTATAGGAGAGAGCATAATGGTAATGAAGGGCAAGAGAGGCTTAATAGTAGGTTTGGCAAACGATAAGTCAATAGCTTACGGAATAGCAAAGTCATGTCATGAACAAGGAGCAGAGCTAGCATTTACATATCTAAACGATGCATTAAAAAAGAGAGTAGAGCCGTTGGCTGCTTCTTTTGGTAGTGACAAAGTGTATGAACTTGATGTCTCTAATGAAGAGCATATGTCAAATATTGCTTCACTGGTTGAAAAAGATTTTGGAAAGATTGACTTTTTGGTTCACTCTGTCGCTTTTGCACCAAAAGAGGCTCTAAGCGAGCCATTTATGAAAACGACAAAACAAGCCTTTGCTATCGCTATGGATATCTCGGTTTACTCTTTGATTGATTTAACGAACCGATTAGAGTCTGTTTTAGCTGATGATGCTTCTATATTAACTCTCTCTTACTTAGGTGGACCAAAATATATAGTAAACTATAATGTTATGGGTGTTGCAAAAGCAGCACTTGAGTCAACTGTAAGATATATGGCTGTAGATTTAGGCAAAAGGGGTCAAAGAGTAAACGCAATCAGTGCTGGACCTATCAGAACTTTAGCTGCAGCCGGTATCGGTGACTTTAAGCAGATTCTTAACTGGAATGAAATCAATGCCCCACTAAAGAGAAATGTCACAATAGAGCAGGTTGGTAACTCTGCTATGTATCTCTTGAGTGATTTATCATCCGGAGTAACAGGCGAAGTTCACTATGTGGATGCAGGATATAATATTATGGGAATGGCTGCCGCCGAGGAGAATGAAGATGGAAAAACTGTTCTATCTTGGGATTTGGCTAAAAAATAATTAATATAGCTTAAGCTCCTCCCTTAATAGGGAGGCTTATCTTTTAATAGATTTTATTTCGTCTTGCCAATTACAGGCATAGTGCCTATCTTCTTTACATGAGAGTTCTCTTCATCTGTTATATGATTAGCGTTGTAAACAGACATTTTGTCTACATACTCTTGTAGGGTAAATGCTCTATCCTCTTGTTTATATTTGGATTGTACCTCTTTTTGTCTCTCTACCTGCTCAACAGTGAGCTCTTTTAAAACTGCACCTGTTTTAGACTCTATAAGTTTTGCAGAGCCATCTTTATTTGGAATAATTTCAACTTTGGTATCTCCCGTAGGAGTCTCCACTCCTGCTATAACCGGTTCCCACTCATTTTTTAGCCAATTGTCCAGTACTTGCTGCATATAGCCACTCTTCTCTTTTTCTGTTTTACCGGCAACACTCTTTAGCGCCTTGTTCTGAGATGGATTTACTCCATCTATCTTACTACATGCACTAAAGATTGTAACCGCCAATATTGTCATAATTATGTTTTTCATAATGTAAGTATACATAAAATAAATAACATTTAAGTGAAAATTATTAATTAATTTCCATAAGTTAAACTTAATTTAAAGATAAATATGACATTATGGTAACAATATATTGACAATATGTTGACAATATTAAAACTAGGAGAAATGAGATGAAATTAACAAAATTAAGTTTAATAGCAGCAATGCTAATAGGTTCAACTGCTTTTGCAATTGAAAATACAAAAGTCTCTGGTGACGTAAAACTATTTTATGGAACAATGGATAGTGATAATACTGCGGGTCAAACCAATGCTGCATCACAGCCAGTTGACGGTAAAACATCATTTTTTGATGCTGATGGTGCTTATGGTAATGCTGCCGTTAATTTAGAGTTGACTACAGATCTTACTAAAGGTGTGTCTGGCGGTGTAAAAGGTACTTTTGTAACTACATTGGGTCTAGAGAATAATCTTGTAAGTAATACTTGGTCAAATGTTCACGGTGTTACAGAAAATGATGATGGTGGTTTCTCAAATAACGCTGGACAAGGTTATCAACTAGATGACGCAATGTATATTGGTGAGTTATGGATTGCAGGCTCTGCATTTGATACAACTCTAAAAGTAGGTCGTCAGGCACTTGATACTCCTTTAGCGTTTACTGAGACTTGGGGAATCGATCAAAATACTTTTGAAGCCGCTGTTGTAATTAATCAAAGCATTCCTGATACTACTTTAGTAGGTGCATATGTAGGTAAGTCAAACGGCTCTGCTGATGACGTTACTACAAATCTTACTATAAATGATATTACCGCTGCACGAGCAGGCTATGTGGCAGAAGGCGGAAAGTTTAATACTTTTGCTCAAGATGGTGTATATGTAGCCGGTTTAATAAATAACTCTTTTAAGCCATTAACTGTTCAAGCATGGTACTACGGTCTACAGCAAATGGCAGAAGCTCTCTGGGTGCAAGCTGACTTAAATATAGATGGTATTTTAGCTGGTGCTCAATATACTGAAATAGACACGGACAAATATTTATCCGGTGCAAAAGAAGATGAGGCATACGCTGTAATGCTTGGTTATGAAGCTAAAGATATAGCTACAGTAAAAGTTGCATACTCTTCTGTTGATAATGAGGGTACTATCGGTGTAGCTAATGTTGCAACAGGCTCTAATGTTGTAACCTCTAGGAACGGCTCCGATGCTCAGTCTAAACTATATACTGAAATGTGGTGGAAGTACGGTGCAGTATCAAAAACCGGTGCCGACTCTTTTGCTATAACTGCTGAGACTACTGTTGTCGGTGTTGATTTACTACTAGGTTACTATAATGTAGATATAGACTCTGCTGCTACTTCAACAACAGAAGCGAATGCAGATGAGAAAATGACAGAAATTGCTTTAGTGGCATCTAAATCATTTGGACCACTAGACACCTCTTTAGCAATTATTTTAGACGAGTATGAAGATAATAAAGATCACACAAATGATTTTGACGCTACCCACCTTCAAGTTTATTTGACATACAATTTCTAATTAGTCCCTATACCCTTTTATAAGCTTATCTCCTTGTCCTCCTTCCGAGGAGATAAGCCCTCCTTATCTCCTCTTTTCCTGTTTTGTGAGGAGATAAGGAGGGCTTATTTCAACTTTTTTAGATATAATTTTTTCAATGAAAAAGCTAATAAAAAAAATACTCTACATACTCTTTATGTTGATTCTTATTTCTGTTATCTCTTTTTTGGCAATTCATGCCGCACCAAACAGCTTTTTTGCAGCAGGTGAGTTAAATCCAAACATGACCGACGAGGCAATAGCCGCACTAAAGGCTGTCTATGGACTAGATAAACCGCTCTTTGAGCAGTATATAGATTGGGTCGTAAATATATTTAGCTTAAATTTCGGTATCTCTTTTGTAAGTGGGCAGGATGTAAGTGCCGAGATATTGAAGCGACTCCCGATAACTCTTATTATAAATATAACGGCACTTGTCGCAGTATTTATCATATCGCTATACTTGGGAATAAAATCAGCTCTAAATTATGAAAAAAAGAGTGACTACATAATTCGCCAAATATCTTTAATCTCTTTTTCTATGCCTTCGTTTTACTTAGCACTTCTTTTTATAATTTTTTTCTCCTTGACACTAGGGTTGTTTCCGATTTCAGGACTTCACTCTGTAGAGCCAAAAGAGGGGTTTGCCTACTATCTTGATATGGCTTGGCACTTGGTTTTGCCTGTAGGAGTTATGATATTTGTAGGAGTGGGTAGCATGATTATCTATATACGCTCCCTAACTCTAGAGATACTAAAGAGCGACTACTACTACTTTGCACTCTCTCGCGGTTTGAGTAAAAAGGTGCTTCTTCGTTACTATATACTTCCAAACTTGCTTCCACCTATTGTTACGCTTTTAGGGCTATCTTTACCTGGTTTGATTGGCGGAAGTGTAATATTGGAGTCTATTTTTGGTATAGAGGGGATGGGGCAGTTGTTTTACATGAGTGCACTTAGCCGTGATTATCCGATTATAATGGGAACTTTAATGATAACGGCATTTTTAACACTGCTTGGGAATATGACGGCGGATTTAATTCTATTAAAATTAAATCCCTATATGAAGCGAAGTTGATTTGTGTTATGAAAATAGTGCTTGTAGAGCGTCAACACTCTCTTTTTGTTCACCATCTTCACTACTTTTGTCAGATTTATCATCATTTTCAACTAACTCTATCTCTAATCCGCTCAACATTGAGGCAAGGCGAATATTTATCCCGTTCTTACCTATCGCTTTTGATTTTTGATCAGGGGAGAGGGTGACAATTGCCTTATGGGCTTCATTGTTTTCATCTTTTACAATCTCAACGCTAGATATTATAGCAGGACTCATAATTCTTGATAAGAAAAGCTCAGGAATTGTTGTGTACTCGATACAGTCTATATTTTCTCCAATTAACTCTTGGCTTACTGCATTGATACGAACACCTTTGACGCCTACTGTAGCGCCTACTGCGTCAACTTGAGGGTGCATACTAACAAGTGCTACTTTTGCTCTCTCGCCCGGAATACGAGCACTTTTTTCAACCACTACGGTTCCATCTGCAATTTCAGGGACCTCAAGAGCTAAGAGCTCCTCTAAAAATTTTGGAGATGTACGTGAGAGTTCAATTTGAATGCCACTCTCTTTATCCATATTTACACGGCGAACAACGGCTTTTAGGTGGTCTCCAACTTTGAATACCTCTCCTTTTATACGACTTTTCATAGGTAATACGGCACGAACTTCATCAACATCTATATATGTAGCATTATTGTCATCAACTCTTGTAACTCTACCTGTAACAAGTGTTCCTATTTTAGCTTTATATTTATTAAAAATTTCATCTTCAACAAGTCTTTGAATGTGGTACTCAATCTCACGGTGAAGTGATGAAGCTGCAGTTCTTCCATACTCTTCTAAATCATGTGGAATCTGAAGCTGATCACCAAGCTCTACCTGATCATCATACTCCCTAGCCTCCGTAATTGAGATATAGGCAGGAGCTAAATCTTCATCTTGTAGTTTTTCATCGTCATCCGCGACAACTGTTATTGTTTGAATAATATCAAGAGTTTTTGTCTCTTTGTTTATTACTGCTTCAAAAGCAAATTTTTGGTTAATTACCCTTTTAGCAGTCTGAATAAATGCCGTTTTTAGGGCCTCTTTTACATTTTCAGGTCTAAGACTTTTTTCATGTGCGATTGCTTCAACTATATCTAGAATTTTTTCCATTATTATTTCCTGGTACAAGGTTATCTCATAAAAAACAGTGCTAAAAAATATTTTTTGGGATTTCTTATGAAGGATGATATTATACCAAAATTAGTCATAAAAATAGCTTTAATACGATTTTTAGTAGAGTTTTACTATAATGCAAGAAAATATAGTATTTAAAAAGTAGGGAGATAGCATGGATTTAAAGTTTGCAAGAACTGATGTTACGACAAAGCCTAAAAAGGCTGAATTAGAGAAGATAGAGGCTACGCTTGAGAAGCAAGAGAGCGCGATTTTTTATTTTGATAGAGAAAACTCACACAAAGATCTCCTAGCACTTCAAGATTTTTTTGAGGCTAAAGGTAAAAGTTTTTATATGAATGAAGTTAAGTACGGACTTGCCGATAATGAGTACATGTATCAAGTTCACATTATAAACTAAGATTTTGTAATGTCAAAAAAGTTATTTATCCAAACATTAGGTTGTGCTATGAATTCTCGAGATTCTGAGCATATAATTGCAGCACTAAGAGAGAAAGAGGGGTACGAGACTACCGATAATCTAAAGATTGCGGATCTTATCTTAATTAATACCTGTTCAGTCAGAGAAAAGCCCGTATCCAAGCTCTTTTCAGAACTTGGAGTTTTTAACAAAAAGAAAAAAGAGGGCGCAAAGATAGGTGTTTGTGGCTGTACCGCATCACATCTCGGGGAAGAGATAATAAAAAGAGCTCCTTATGTAAGTTTTGTTCTTGGTGCTAGAAACGTATCTAAGATAACTGAAGTTCTTCATAGAGAGAGGGCTGTGGAGGTAGATATTAACTATGATGAGAGTGAATTTGCCTTTGATGATTTTCGAACATCGCCCTATAAAGCTTATATAAATATATCTATAGGGTGTGATAAGTCATGTACTTATTGTATTGTCCCAAAAACTCGAGGTGATGAGATATCTATCCCTACAGAACTTATTTTGCGTGAAGCGCAAAGGGCAGTTGACTCAGGTGCTAAAGAGCTTTTTCTTTTAGGACAAAACGTAAATAATTACGGACGCCGATTTTCAGCAGAGCATGAGAAGGTCAATTTTACAGAGCTTCTTCGTCGTCTTAGCAAAATTGATGATTTAAAGAGAATTCGTTTTACCTCTCCGCACCCTTTTCATATGGATGATGAGTTTATAGAGGAGTTTGCAAAAAACCCTAAAATATGCAAATCAATGCATATGCCACTTCAAAGCGGCTCTAGTAAAGTACTAAAAGATATGAAGCGCGGCTATACAAAAGAGTGGTTTTTAAACCGTGTTGAAAAGCTAAGAAGCGTCTGTCCTGAGGTAAGTATAAGCACTGATATTATTGTAGCTTTTCCAGGCGAGAGCGATGAAGATTTTGAAGATACTTTGGATGTCATGAGGAGAGTGGGATTTGATCAAATTTTTTCATTTAAGTACTCTCCTCGCCCAGAGACAGAAGCTGAGCACTTTACAGATGTAATTGACGAAGATGTGGCATCGCAGAGACTTACAACACTTCAAAATCTCCATACAGAGATTTTAGATGAAAAAAATAAGACTCATTTGGGTAAGATATATAACGTCTATTTTGAAGATTTAAACAGAGAGTATCATGTTAGTGGCAGAAGCGATAACAACATAGTCATAAAAGTAAAAGGTTCTGATGAACTTTTGGGTAAGTTTAGAGATGTTAAAATCACTCAAATAGGAAGAACTATCTTAAGCGGAGAAGTTGTTGGGTAAAAAGTTATTTCGTGCTTTAGCACTAATTATTGTGCCTTTTGTCGCATCAATATTCATTAGGCTAATCTACATGACAAACAAAAAAAAATTCCACTCTCCTGATTCTATCCCAGATGAGCCGACAATCTTTGCTTGTTGGCATGGAGAGCTTTTAATGCTTCCTTATTTATACGCAAAATATAGAAAAATACCTCATGCAAAAGTTCTAATCTCAAGCCATTTTGACGGTATGTTGATTTCAAAGACTATAAAATATTTCGGACTTGGTACAATAGAGGGTTCAAGCAATAGAAACGCTACAAGAGTTTTAATGCACGGAATAAGAGCACTTAAAGATGGCTACGATATCGGGATCACTCCGGATGGTCCAAAAGGTCCAAGACATGAGGTTGCAGATGGTATAATAGCCATGGCGCAAAAGGCGAAGGCTAAAATAGTTTTGGTTGAGATAAAGCCCACGAAGTATTGGCAATTAAATAGTTGGGATAAGTTTACTATTCCCAAGCCCTTTGGTACTTTAAATTACTACTCAACATCGCCCATTGATGTTAGTTCAATGGATATGCAAGAGGCGAAGATTATGATGAAAGAGGGGTTATTAAAACATGAAATCTAAAATTTTTATTCCGCTGACTGCTCTTTTTTTGCTTTTTGCTATGGTTGCTTATTTTTTAATTAATCCATCATACGAAAAATCATTAAGAGCAAAATACTACTATGAAATAGGAGAGTATAAAGAGGCTTACTCTTTGGCTAAAGAGGCGTTTAGTTTAGACCTCTACAATCGAATGGCAGCAACAATTATGACGCAGTCACAAACATCTTTGAAGTATGTTTCATATATTGAAGATGCTAAAAAATATATGAAAGTTATAGATGAGATTGCACTTCAAGAGAGTATCTCCGATGCTGATAAGGCAAAAATAAAAATGATATGCGAGATTATGCGTAGTGCTTATATTAAACTAGCACCAAGTGTTGTAACAGATGATGAACTTGTAAAGCTCTCAGCTGAGTATCATAGTAAATTTGAGAAGTTACTTGAAAAAATTAATAGAAGCTAAAAAAAGAGATTTTTTACTATATCTTGAAGAAAATAGGGGCTACTCCGATTTGACTATAAAGAGCTATGCAGAGTCTCTAAGAGAGGCATTTTTGCATATTGAAATAGTTCAAGAGGAGGAGAGTATTCTTTTTAATCTTATGCCGTACCGTATAAAAATCGCATCACTTAATCCAAAGACAATAAGCAAAAAACTAAGCGCAATCCACTCCTTTGTAAACTACTTAAACGACAATCAGATGAGAGTTCTTTTAAACTCTGATGAGAGCGTTAAAATTGCAAAAACTTTGCCAAAACCCATATCACATGAGCATATAGTAAAAGCACTAAAAGAGTGTGAGATAAAAGAAAAACTTGTCGTTGTACTTCTTTATACTCTTGGGTTGAGAATATCTGAATTAGCCTCTTTAACTGTTAAAGATATTTCAGATAAATGGGTAAGAGTTATAGGAAAAGGTAATAAACAAAGAGATATTCCGCTTTTGGCAAACGCAAAAGAGTTACTGGATGAGTATTTGAGTACAACAACGCAAAAAAAGTTTATTTTTGAAAAAAATGGCGAAAAATTAAGCCAAAACAGTCTAAGATATATAGTTATGAATGTCTTTAGAAGAGTTGGATTAAAGGTAACTCCTCACCAGCTTCGTCACTCTTATGCAACCAGCCTTTTAAACTCGAAGGCTCCTATTGCTGATGTGAGCGAGTTGTTGGGACACTCATCTATGGCAACAACACAAATATATACAAAATTGGGCAGTGCATTGAAACAAAAAAATTACAACTCGGCTCATCCTCTTTGCGGAGCTGATAAGTCATGATTGGTAAATTTTTAGAAACTTTATATACAAAAGTTTTTATCAATATTATTGTTGAAAATCTGCAGACAGTTGTATATGTTGAGGTGTGTGCCAAAAAAAATGTTGTACAGAGTACGCATAAAGTATTTGAAACTACTACAATAAATACTAAGATGTATGAGTTTGTCCGCTCATTTTTTAAAGAGACACCGTTTTGTTATATATCTGTTTTAGACAAATCCTCAAATCAAGGTGCAATTCCAACATGTTTGACGTCTGAGATGGATAAATATTGTGATATTAACTCATCAGAATATATCTGCTTCTCAGATGACTGGGCTTTTTATACGTCGGAGTATGACCTAGAAGCTATAAAACATGAGTATAGAAGTATTGGTGTTGATTTTATATTCTCACCTTTTACGATAATGGCTACCTTTTTTAAAGATAAGATAGAGAGTACATTGGCAATGTTTGTCTTAATTGAGGATAGCTATATCTCTTTTAGCATCTTTGAGAACTCCAAACTACTATATGCAGAGCATTTAGATATGCAGCGTCATGAAGATGATGAGGATATGCTCTTGGATACAACTCTAGAGGATGAAGATGACATTGAAGGTATAGACTTAGAAGATATGAGCATCGATGATGACTCTACAGGCTTTGATGATTTTACAAATATTGAAGATTTAGACAGCAATGATGATATGGAAGAGTTTTCGGAGATAGAGGAAATCAAGGAGAGCGTAGAGCAAGATATTGATATCTCAAGCAGTGGGTTTAATGAAGATTACCAGAGATTTTCATTAATACAGAGTGCCCTAAATACATTTTACAAAGATTCAAAATATGATAGTAAATTTGTAGAGACTATATATATAGCAGATGGAGCAGGGGCAACTCCTGAGCTTAAGAGCTACTTGGAAGAGGAGATGTTTTTAAACGTATATATAAGAAAAATAGACTTAGGCACCGCACTGTGTGAATTAGCAAAGGCAGAGGTAGATGAGATATAGTTATATTAAGCCCAGACCAAAGGTAGTTTTTACAAAAGATTTACAGCTTCTTTTTATCTTTTTTGGCGTTACTATTTTTATGCTCTTTAGCACTTATGCTTTTTTACTTTTTAAAGATTATAGATTTACGCAGGAGTTGCAGAGTATAACAGAAGAGAAAAATCAGCTTCGCACAAACATTTCAAAACTTAATGAACAGATTGCAGTTGTAGAGAAACAGAGTCTAATGTCTGAAAAAATATTTACAAAAAATAGCGTTTTAAAAGATAGCATTAACAATCTATTTGATTTAGTACCAAGCAGAATAACGCTCTCTGAAGCAAAAATAATGCAAGATGGGCTTATTCTTTACGGCATTACGCCAAATAAAGATATTTACAATTTTATGCTCCAAGCTCCACTACGCTCAATATTTCACAGAACATACAGCAGTTTTTATCCGGCAGAGAACGGTTGGCTTCGATTTGTCTCAACAAACTATATAGATGAGGAGGAGTTAGGCAGTGAAAATTAATTACTCAAGACAAAATATGTACCTTATTTTCATGACCCTGTTTTTGCTGCTATTTGTTTTAATATTCTCATTTTTAGTATTGATACCGGAGGGTAAAGAGTATAGAATAAAAAAAGCAGAGTTAAAAAGAGAGAACTCGGAACTAAAACAGCTGAGTGATTTCTCTATTGAAAAAGAGGTCGTTCTTCAAAAGCTTCAGAGTGATAACCTCCATGCCATAAAAGCATTTGCAAACAACTTTAGTCCTAAGAGGTTTGAAAAACAGCATAGATTGTTTTTCAGCTCTTTGAGTATTTCTAAAAAAAGCAAGCTTGAGGATGAAGATGATTTTAGTGTTTATGAAGTAAATACAACATCACAGATTAGTTCACCAAAGAGTTTTTATAACTTTTTAGATTCCGTAAATAAGAGTGACTGGATAATAGCGGTAAACTTTCCTATAAATTTTAAAAGAGATGGAGAGATGATTAGCTCATCTTTTACCATGAAGGTTTATAACAGCAAAGAGTCAAACGCCACGAAGTAACTCCTTTACTTTTAAAAAGGCATCTCTATTCTTGTAGAGGTAGGGTCGGAGTTTTGGTTCTATTTTTAAAATTCTGCACTCATCTTTAAACTCCTTATCCATTTTGGGCACCTCTTGCTCATATGGCACAATAAAAACAAACCCTCCATCTTGATTTATGATAAAACGTCTTCCTACGGTAGCGGTAGGGTAGTTTTTAATAACTTCTCTCTCGCTTGCACTTAACATGTAGAGCTGCGACTTTAGATATTTATCAATAGTGAAAATATCGGCTCTTTTACTGCGGGAACTCTTAAAATATGCAAAGCTATCAATGCTCTTTAACTCTGCTTTGTCAATAAGTTCTGCTCTATCTTCATCTATATACTCAAAACTCTTTTTAATTCCGCCTAGATACTTCTCTAAAAGAGGAAGAGAGAAGTTGTGTCTAAATGAGTTTCTTTTTATCTGCTCATCAAGATTGCTCTCATCTTCAAAATAGTGTTTTTCATTTACATGCAGATAAGCTAGAAGCTCTTTTTTATCTAAGTGAAGAAGAGGGCGCACTAGAGTGTAGTCACCTCTATTTTGGATAGTTTGCATCCCTGCTATCTCAACACAACCTGCACCCTTGCAAAACTGCATAAGCATCCACTCAAACCTATCTCCAAGGTGGTGAGCAGTTAATAGATTGTCGTAATCGTACTCTTTAATAAGCTCTTCAAAAAAGTCGTAGCGTATCTCTCTGGCTTTTGCTTCAAAGTTTTTCATAATCTTTGGCGCATTATAAAGATGACATGTCAGATGATGGACCTTTGCTAGTTTTTGCGCGTACGCCACCTCCTCCTTGCTCTGTTCTCTTTTGCCGTAATTTACAATTGCAATGTCAAAATGGATGTTGTGTTTTAAAAGAAGAAAAAACAGAGCAGTAGAGTCTGCTCCGCCTGAGAAGGCTAGGAGGTTCTTTTTGGCTTTAAGATTTAAGAGAGTCTGCTCTTTAAGCATTATCTACTGTTGCAGTTAAAGTATTTCCGACAATGTCAGTAATTTTGGCTCTGTAGAGTTTGCCAAACATTAACTCTTCATCTGCAGTTCTGTCGTTTATATAAATCTCACCGTCAATTTCCGGTGCCCAGAGTAGTTTTTTAGCACTCAAAAGATACTCATGCTCGTCACTCTCAGAGTCTATTATAACTTCAACATCTTTACCGATTTCGCACTTTAGTGATTTTTCCATGGCTTCTAAAGCAATCTTGCCTAAAATATCAGCTCTTTTGTTGATAATTTTTGCCGGAATCTTTTGGCTCATCTCATGCGCAGATGTTGTCTCTTCGTCTGAGTATGCAAAGACATTTATACGGTCAAAACCAAATGTAGATGCAAACTCACACATCTCATCAAACATCTCCTGCGTCTCTCCCGGATGCCCGACAATAAAACTTGTTCGTAAAAATGAGTTTGGAAGTGATTTCATGTACTCTAAGAGTTCTAACGTCTCTTTTTTGCCAAAACCCCTCTTCATAATGCGCAGCATGTCGTCGTTAATATGCTGAATAGGCATATCGAAATAGTTGTGGAAGATCTTGCTTTTTGCTATGTTTTTAAGAAGTGTCATTGAGGTAGTTGATGGGTATAGGTAGAGAATTCTAGCACTCTTTACTCCCTCGATAAGCTCAATCCTTTGAATCAAAAGACTAAGCCCGTCTTTTACGTTTTTGTCTCTTAAGTATGAGCTACTATCTTGAGAGATAAATGAAAAGTCAAAATACCCTTTTGCTACAAGCCCCTCTACCTCTTTTGCAATTGAATCTAAGCTTCTAGAGTTTAGTTTTCCTTTAAAGGATGGAATAGCGCAGAAGCTGCATGCTTGATTGCACCCTTCTGAGAGTTTTATGTAAGCGTGATAAGTTGAGCCGGTAACTATACGCTCGGCACCGTCTATAAGGTACACAGCCTCTGAAAACCTGCTCTTTTTCTCTGTTAAAAGCTCATCAATCTTGTCGTAATCGCCAACACCGGTAAAGATATCAACCTCTGGCATATCTTTTGCCAACTCCTCTTTGTATCTCTCGCTAAGACATCCTGCCATAACCAAAACGGAGTCCTCTTTTCGTGCATCATGAAGATTTAGAACCGTGTTTATAGATTCTTGTTTTGCCGCATCTATAAAACCGCAAGTATTAACTATGATAACATCGGCATCGCTCTGTTCATTAGTTAGTTCAAAGTTTTGAAGTTTTCCCATCATGACTTCGGTGTCGACTAGATTTTTTGTGCATCCTAGAGATACGATATGAAGTTTATTGCCCATTTGTTCCCATTATTTATAATCTTTTTACAATCATACAAAGTGAATGTTTCTGCAGCGGTGGATACTCCACCGTGAAGCCTTAATGTACGAGTATGAGTTGTAAAATATATTTTTCGTATTATAGCTAAAGGTGGCATAAAGTATAATTTTGTCATGAAGATATATGATGTTTTAATACTTGGTGCAGGTGCAAGTGGACTTATGTGTGCCTCAAATTTAAATAGAAGATTTAGCATTGCTCTTGTAGAGGGAAATGCAAAAATAGCCAAAAAGCTAAAGATTTCCGGTGGCGGAAAGTGTAATATTACAAATGTACATGTAAGTCAGGATAATTATTGCGGCGACAAAGAGTTTATATTTAATGTTTTTGAGAGTTTTTCAAGAGATGATTTGTTGAATTATCTACATATAAACGGTGTTGATGCAGTAGTTCGTAAAAATCGTTACTACTTTTGTAAAAACTCTTCTGATGAGATTATAAAAATTTTTAAAAAAGCTACTAAACATGTTGATAGATATATAAATAACGATATCTTGTGGGTAAAAAAAGAGAGTGATTTCTTTGAGATAAAGACCTCAAAAGAGCTTCTAAGAGCAAAGGCTGTAGTTGTTGCAACAGGTGCTAAGAGTTATAAAAGTCTCGGTGCCAGCGATATTGGGTTAAGAATTGCAAAAGATTTTGGCATAAAAACAGAAGAGTTTATACCGGCACTTGTAGGCTTAACCGTTCAAAAAGAGCAGTTTTGGATGAAAGAATTAAGTGGGCTTAGCTGTTACGTTAACATCAAAATTCAGAACAAAGTTTTAAAAGAGGAGCTTCTTTTTACGCACAAAGGCATAAGCGGACCAGCAGTTTTGTCAGCATCGCTTTATTGGCAAAAAGGAAATATTGGAATTGATTTTCTTCCGGAGAGTAATATATTTGAGCTAATAAAAGGGAGTAAAAAGCTTTTAAGTTCTGTAATTCCACTCCCAAAAAGATTATCTAAAGCTCTTTTGGAGGCTTTTGATGTTGAGGATATTGAGTGCAGAAAAATCTCTTCAGATATGAAACAAAAACTACAAAAGATACATGACTATGAGTTTGCGCCTGCAGGAAATTTTGGTTTTAGTAAGGCTGAAGTATGCCGTGGCGGAGTCTTAAGTCAAGAGTTGAATCCATATAGTATGGAAGCGTTAGATGTAAAAAATTTATACTTTATAGGTGAAGTAGTTGATGTTACAGGGGAGCTTGGCGGGTATAACTTTCAGTGGGCTTTTAGTAGCGGTTACATCTGCGCAAAAAGTATAAACGACGCTACAAAACTATAGCTCTTTGAGCCTTTTTTCTATGTACTCTTTAAGTATCGGTGCTTGAGAGTGCTCCGTGTCTTTTGCACCATAGACGAAAGTGACGCTCTTATGTTCTCTTAGTAGGCGCATAAACTCTTTTACTACTTCAGAATTATTATTGAGTTCTTCTATATAACGCTCTTTAAATTTATCCCACTTTATAGGGTCATGAGAGAACCATTTTCTAAGAGGTGTACTCGGCGAAATATCTTTGAACCAAAGATCTATTTTTGCAGCCTCTTTACTAACTCCTCTTGGCCAGATTCTATCAATAAGAATTCTAAACCCGTCATCTTTTCTTGGAGCTTCATAAGCGCGTTTAAGTAAAATAGTCATCTAGATTCTCCTTAATTATCTTTCATTTTATTGAGAGTAGAAATTAGGTATCTGATAATTGTAACAAACAAATATAAAAAAGAGAACAGTAACGATGCTTCGGCTAGAGTTAGTGCCTAACGATTAATTTATGCTCTTTTATTTTATTTATAAGATTTGCTATAAATGATGTCTTCTTCTCCTCTTGGGCTATCGTCTTTGTAGCTTTTAGATTAAAAAGTTCCATCTTTTTATCAAGATAACTTGTGTTTATGTTCCCTGCTGTAAAGTCTGCATCTTTTACGATTTCTCTATGAAGTGGGAGGTTTGTAGTAACACCGTCTATATAAAACTCATCCAAAGCTCTTGAAGCCTTTTTTACGGCACCTTCCCAGTCAAGTGCCCATACTATAAGTTTTCCTATCATTGAATCATAATTAGGCAAAATAGTGTAACCCGTGGAAACACTTGAATCAAGCCTAACTCCCGGACCGCCTGGAGTCATGTAGTTTGTAATAGTGCCGATTGAGGGCATAAAATTGTTCTGAGGATTTTCTGCGTTTATTCTAAATTCGATTGCATACCCACGAAATTTTATCTCCTCTTGAAGATACTTAAGCTTATCGCCCTCTGCAATCTCTATCATTCTCTGAATAATGTCAATCCCTGAGATAATCTCGGTTACGGGATGCTCAACTTGAACCCTTGTATTCATCTCAATAAAGTAGATGTTGTCGTTTTCATCAAGCAGATACTCTACAGTTCCCACGCTTTCATAGCCTAGTTTTAACATCGCTTTTGTAGAGATTCTGTACAACTCTTTTCTAGCTTCAGGATTTAGTCTAGGTGATGGTGCAATTTCTATAACTTTTTGGTGACGTCGCTGTATTGAGCAGTCCCTCTCGCCCAAATGGACTACATTGCCGTATTTGTCTGCTACTATTTGAATCTCAATATGGCGAGGATTTTCAACATATTTCTCAATAAAAACATCCCCTTTGCCAAAATATTTTTTAGCCTCATTTGTTGCGGAGTCAAACATCTCATCAAATAGTTTTGCACTCTTTACTATTCTCATACCTCGTCCGCCGCCGCCAAATGCCGCTTTGATGATAATTGGAAAACCGATTTTTGCAGCGATTTTCCCGCCTTCAGCTTTATCTACTATCGGCTCGTCAGTTCCTTCCAAAACGGGAACACCTATCTCTCTCATAGCGACTTTAGAAGCCATCTTATCGCCAAAAAGTGCGATGTGAGCAGGTTTTGGACCTATAAAAATAACTCCTCTATCTTCACATGATTGTGCAAACTCTGCATTTTCAGATAAAAATCCATATCCAGGATGGATAGCGTCACATCCTGCTTTGAGAGCCAAAGTGATGATTCTGTCATAATCAAGATAAGCTTGAAGTGCGTCTCCTGTTATCGGGTAGCACTCATCTGCTTTTTTTATCCAAATTCCCTCAATATCCACTTCGGAAAAAATTGCCACACTCTTTATATCCAACTCTTTACAAGCTCTAATAATTCTTAGAGCTATCTCACCTCTGTTTGCAACTAATATTTTAGAAATTTTTTTCATCTCTTGTGCCTTGCGGATAAATTTTGCTGAAATTCTATAACTTTAGAAAAATTATTTCTTCACATTTTATGCTAAGTAAGTTATCTGTTTTTGCTACAATAACAACCATGAAAAAGAGAACATTAGAAAAAAGAGTACAAGTTGCAAACGACATCATGTACTATATATATACGCATATAGATACAAACATAGATATGCAGGAGCTAAGTGAAGATTTAAAAATAAGCAGATTTCATATGCATAGAGTATTTAAAGATATATTTTCAAAAAATATTTATGAGAGTATAAAATCCATCAGGCTTCAAAAAGCTTCAAATCTTCTTTTGACAAATAGATACTCAACAATAACGCAAGTAGCAAATATCTGCGGCTACAGTTCTCAAACCTCCTTTTTGCGTGTTTTTAAAGAGCGTTTTGGGATGACGCCAAAAGAGTGGAGAGTAGGCGGATATAAGAGCTATTCACAGCAAATTATAGAGCAGTCACCAAAGGCTAAAAAATCTACCGCAAAGTTTGACTATATAGAGCCTACAATAGTTAAAATGCCTCTTATAGAGAGTTACTACATAAGGCACAGCGGATATAATGCACAGATAAAGCAAACTTGGCAAAAGCTTCAAACATGGGCTTTTAGCAATAATATAACAGAATTTAAACATATCGCGCTCTTTCACGATAACCCGACTATTACGCCGCTAGATGAGTGTCAATATGTTGCATGCATAGCCGTAGATACCAAGACTAAAGTAAAAAGTGATAGACTGCCGAAGTTTAACATTGCTGATGGGATTTACGCCAAGTTTGATTTAGTTGCAAAACAGGGAGATATGCTAAAATTTATGCAGTGGGTATATCATGAATGGCTTCCAAAGAGTGAGTATGAAACTACTACAAAACCGCCTTACGTAATTTACAGAAAAAACAATTATTTATCCTATGACAATGAGTTTGATATAAGTTTTTATCTCTCTATAAAATTTTAAATGTCTAAAGGAATTGTAAAAGATAGGTTAGTTAATTTTAGGTAATTATTACACTTGATAGTAGAATTTATAGGGTAAAGTAATAAGTAAAGACAGAAATTAATTAAGTTAAAAAATTGTCTTGATTTTTTTGACCATTATAATATTGTCAATAAACTTATGTTCATACT
>NZ_JALOAA010000069.1 GCF_023229025.1 Sulfurimonas sp. | reverse complement strand
AGCATTTTATATATAAGTAAGCTTAATAGTTGCTTAATGTTTTGCTTGGAAGTTTTAATTATATATGACATCTATTAGAAATCTATTTTTTCAAAAAATCAGAAATCTTCTCTGCTACGCCGTATTCGGGGGAGTCGCTTAAAATTACTTGGGCGGCTCTGTTGTTGTCTGTGTTGAAAATCATAGGACTTATGAAGTTTACAACAGAGTTTTCAATAGGCGACTGAATAAGTACGATATTTAATATAATTAGATTTGAATTTTTATCTATTTGAAGTAGCTCTTGTATGGTGTCTGAGACCTCAAAATCATACTCTCTTAAGACAAAAGGGTCTATAAGAGTAAAAGATATATGCTCTTCATTCTCAGATCTCATTTTCATAAAAATATCGTCAATTTTTTCCAAACTTACTTTTTTAACATGTTCGAAGCCTAAAATAGGCACACAAATATCAAATTTCATCAAAACCCTTCTCATATATTTCGCTAATTGTAGCACTTTAAGCATAAAATATACCTAGTTTAATGAGTGTTATATATCTTTTAGATAAAATATCAACCTATTTATAACTAGGAACTAATTTAATGAAATATAAAACTTACATAGTAGCTGCCATGGCGTTGCTAATACTACTTTTCACAAGTTGCTCAAAAGAGATTGAAGAGTATAATAAACCTGCCATGTACTGGTACTCCAAGATAACGCAGAGTGTCTCTAGCGGAGATTTGGAGAAGGCAGACAGCTACTACAGCTCACTTCAAGGTGAACATATAGGTTCTCCGCTGCTCCCTGAAGCCACCATGATACTTGCAATCGCACATATGTACCATGAGGAGTATCTCTTGAGTGAGTATTTTTTAGATGAGTATATAAAAAGATATGCAACTCCAAATGAAAAAGAGGAAGCAGAGTTTCTAAAAATAAAAGCAAAATATAAAGCACTACCAAATCCAAGACGTGATCAAGCCTTGATAGACGAGGCGATAATAGAGGGAGAAAAATTTAAACTAAACTATCCGGACTCCATGTATTTAGAGGTTGTAAATACAATGCTCATACGCCTATATCTAGCCCAATATGTACTTAATGAAGAGATTTCTGACCTGTATGAGAGGCTAGATAAACCAAAAAGCGCAGAGTACTACAAAAGCATAAACCCGCAGCCGTGGATAGACTCTTCAGAAGTTGACAGAGCGGTGGCTCCATGGTATCGTGCTTGGTTTGAGGGCGACGGTACCTCTAGTTGGTATGATTTTATGATACCTGATACAAAAAGCGTTGTTTCTAGAAACTCTATCTCTGAAGAGGATGAAGTAAAAGAGATTGAAGTAGTAGAGATTGAAGAAAAAGAGCAAGAGGCAGAAAAACCAAAGAGCGATGATGACTCAAGTTGGTATGATTTTTTAAATCCGTTTTCTGCTAATATTGATTTAAAAAAGGGAGTGAAAAGTTATGAAGCTTAGTGATTATAGTGAATTTCCCGCTGATATTCCAATAATAGCAGAGGATGAACTTTTTTTATATCCATTTATGATTTCGCCGCTTTTTTTAAGCGATGAGAACAATATAAAAGCGGCTACTAAAGCTATAGAGGAGAGCTCTTTAGTTATAGTTTGTCCTACAAAGCCCTCACATGAAGGAGAGAGAGATTTTGAATCACTCTACAACGCAGGTGTTGTAGGCTCTATTATGAGAAAAGTTGCACTTCCGGATGGAAGAGTAAAGGTTCTTTTTCAAGGCATAGCACGTGCAAAAGTTGCTTACAAGGTTTCAGATGACCCGCTTATAGCTCATGTGGAGGTTATCAAGGCAACAAATGTAAACTCTCTAAAGATAGATGCAATCCTTGAAGTAGTTCGAGAAAAAGTACGAACGCTTGCAAGCGTTAGTAACTATTTTCCTCCGGATTTGCTTAGAACTATAGAAGAAAACCATGACCACAATCGCATAATTGACCTAATTTGCAGCACTGTTAAGCTAAAAAAAGAGCAGGCTTATAACCTTTTTGTAGAGGCAAATACCGAGAAGAGATTTTTGGATTTAATTGAGTATTTAATTGACGAAATAGAAGCTAATAAGCTTCAAAAAGAGATTCGCTCAAAAGTGCATACGCACATTGAGAAGGTAAATAAAGAGTACTTCTTAAAAGAGCAGCTAAAGCAGATTCAAAAAGAGCTCGGAAGCGATACTTCAAGAGATGAAGAGATAGAGGAGTATCGCAAAAAACTTGAAGCTAAAAAAGAGAAGATGGACGAGGAGGCATATAAAGAGATAAATAAGCAGATAGAGAGATTCTCTCGCATGCATCCTGACTCTTCCGATGCCTCAATGACGCAGACTTATCTGGAGTGGGCTTTGGATATTCCCTTTGGGGATGAGAGCAAAAAGAAGCTCAAGATTAGTGAAGTACAAAATCAGCTCGACAAAGATCACTTCTCTTTAGAGAAACCAAAAGATAGAATAACAGAGTTTTTTGCCGTAAAAGAGTTAATGGAGTTAAGAGGCATAAAGGGAAATTCCGGTGCAATCATCTGTTTTTCAGGACCTCCCGGTGTTGGTAAAACATCGTTGGCAAACTCTATAGCAGAAGCACTCAAGCGTCCTCTTGTGAGGATCGCTCTTGGTGGACTAGAGGATGTAAATGAGTTAAGAGGGCATAGAAGAACATATGTCGGTGCAATGCCTGGACGAATTGTTCAGGGTATTATAGATGCTAAAAAAATGAATCCCGTAGTTGTGCTCGATGAGATTGATAAAGTGGCAAAGACAGGAAGAGGCGATCCAACTGCTGCACTTTTAGAGATACTTGACCCTGAACAAAACAAGGAGTTTAGAGACTACTATCTTAACTTCAATATTGATTTAAGCAAAGTGATTTTTATAGCGACTGCTAATGAGGTGGGTCGGATTCCGGCACCGCTTCGTGATAGAATGGAGTTTATAACTATAAGCTCATATACCCCACAGGAGAAGTATGAGATAGCATCAAGATACCTTATCCCCCAAGAGCTTAAAAAACATGGACTGCGAAAATCAGAGCTTAGCATCTCAAAACCTGCACTTAAAGAGCTTATTCATAGCTATACGCGTGAAGCAGGTGTACGTAATCTTCGCCATCGTCTTGCAAATATGTCAAGAAAAGTTGCTCGTGAGATACTTGAGAATTCTGAAATCAGCAAAGTCTCTTTGACTCTAAAAAATCTCAAAGACTATTTTGATAAAACAATCTTTGAGATAGAAAAAACAACAAAAGTTCCGGTTGTTGGAGTTGTTAACGGTCTTGCATGGACGGCAGTAGGCGGTGATGTCTTAAAAATTGAGAGTATTCGTATAAAAGGCAAGGGTACTATGCAGCTAACAGGTAGCCTTGGTGATGTCATGAAAGAGTCGGCGCTAATAGCTTATAGTGTAGTAAAGACATTGATAGATACTAAAAAACTAAAGATAGATGCGCAAAACATTCCACTTACAATTAAAGAGAGGGAAGAGAAAGCAATAGTTGACTCAAGTGAAGTCTATAAGCGTTATGATTTACATGTACATGTTCCAGACGGTGCAACTCCAAAAGATGGTCCGAGCGCCGGTATCGCTATGGTAAGCGTTATATCTTCGATTTTGAGTTCTAGAAAAATTCGCTCAGAAATTGCGATGACCGGTGAAGTCTCATTAAGCGGCGAGGTTCTTCCGATAGGCGGGCTTAGGGAGAAGTTAATAGCCGCGCATCAAGCAGATATGAGCAAGGTGCTTATTCCTATAAAAAATCTTGAGAGAGACTTAGAGGATATTCCAAAAGAGGTAAGGGATTCACTTGAGATAATCGGTGTTAGTAGAATAGAAGAGGTTTTAAAACACATCTTAGTGTAAAACCTCTTCTTGGCTTAGATAGTAATTGAGTCTATTCTTTGAGTCAGTTCACTGTTTCTTATAGGTTTCATTAAGAAACTATTTGCTCCAAGCTCTAGGGCTTCTGTTTTTTTAGTCTCATCCGTAGTTAATACAATAATTGGAACCTGCTCAATATTCTCATCAGAGCGTACAATCTTAAGCATTTCAAGTCCGTTCATAACAGGCATGATGATATCTAAAAGTACAAGATTTATATCACTTCTTGTTTTTATGATATCAATAGCTTCAACTCCGTTTTTTGCTTCAATAACCTCTTTTACATTTGGGTTTTTCATAAGCATCGATTTAAGAAGCTTAAGGTTTATCATGTCGTCATCCACTGCTAATACTATTAATTCTTTTGACATTTTATCTTACCTTTTTAAGCATATTTGTTAAACAGAGATTGAAGTAGTTCTCTGTTTACTACATTGTTAATAATTTCATCTACATACTCTTGCTGCTGTGTTGCATTTTTGTCTATAGAGTCATCAATAAGTACAATATGAGAATCAAGACCGCTTGAACTGCTTAAATTTCTAATGCTTGAAGAGATGTTGGCTAAATCTAAATCATTGTACTCTTTGTCAAAAAGAACAACTTTGTAAGAGTAGTTTTCAACCAGTTCTCTAAAATCTATAGGTGAAGAGACAACTTCATAAGTAAGCCCCATTCCCTCTATGATTTTTGTGTAGAGTCTTGTTTCAAAGTCACTCTTTTTTGCTAAAAGTATATCTGCTCTATACTCCGCTTCATCTGGGTGCTCTACTGCTTCAGCTAGTTTTTCTATAATTGCTTCTTGTGTAGCACTGCTACTGCTATCCTCTTTATGCTCTTCTTCTTGTGTATGACTATTTGCTAAATCTTTGACTTCAACTATATGGTTTGCTAAAAAGTGATTTAGAACCGAGATTATTTCTGAACGCACCAAAGGCTTAGTTGTATACTCATCAAGTCCTGCTGCTAGGAATTTTTCTCTATCGCCCTTGAGTGCATTTGCGGTTAGGGCAACAATAGGAACATGCGGCTGCTCATAATCCTCTTCCCACTCTAAAATCTCAGCCGTTGCTTCAACACCGTCTAAAAACGGCATCTGTATATCCATGAAAATCAAATCAAAATTTTCATCTTTTCTTTTTTGAAATGCATCAAGACCGTTATTTGCTATTGTAACATTTAGTCCTAAGTCTTCAAGTGTTCTTTGAATAAGTTTTTGATTTATAATATTATCTTCTGCAACCAAAACATTTGCAACAAATCTTGATGTGTTGAGGTCAAATTTTTTGCGAGACACTTTTTTAACAACTTGTGTCGAAGCATTTGACATAACATAGTTTTCAAGCGTTTGCTTTATCTTTGAGGCATGCAGAGGTTCGTATAAGACCTTAAATATATCAAGACCTAAACTATCTATTTTTTTCATTAGGTTTGATTTTGTTAAAACAATAAGCTCCTGAGGCAGTTTTGAAAGCTCCTCAAGAGTCTCTTCATTTGCATAGTCATAATCAACAAAAAGCAGGTTGTAGTTTACATCTTTTTGAAGAAGAGCTATTTTGTTTGCATCTTTAAAGGTCGTGTATCCTACACCAAAGTAATCAAGATAC
>NZ_JALOAA010000024.1 GCF_023229025.1 Sulfurimonas sp. | reverse complement strand
TTCTTGAACCTTTCAAGTAATTTTCTTAACATTAACATTTAAAATGCCCGTTTAATTGGCGAAAGTATATCTTTTTTTACTTACAGGAAACTTAATTTATGATTATTTTAAGGTTTAGAATTTACTTACCCCTCTTTCTTTATTATGAGTTCTATTTAAACTTTAGAAAAATTCAATATTTAAAATGATATAATGAAAAAGAGGTAAAAATTATCTTATTTTAATAAATATCAAAGAGTATGATGAATGAGAGTTAGTTATTTTAAAAAAATCTCAGCTGCTTTAGCGTTACTTTTTTTTGTAAATCTATATGCGGTTGAGAATCAAAGAGTTATTGATGAGTTGAACTCTCCTATGCCTGAGATTCCACTAAAACAATCTATGGGGGATAGAGCATATAATGATGCTATAAATTCGGGGGAGTATAGTTATGTCGGCAACTCAAAGTGTCGCTTGTGCCACAGAAACTTCTTTTTAGGCAGAAAACAAGATCCGCATGATCACGCGATGGAGAGTCTTGTGACATCCGGAAATGAAAAAAACTCTCACTGTCTTATGTGTCACTCCACAGGACACCTTATGCCCACCGGTTTTATTGATATGGAAAAAACTCCAAGGCTTGCAAACGTTCAATGTGAAGGGTGTCATGGTCCCGGCAATGTTCATATAGCCTTGGCAAAAGATAAAACAAAAAATGAAGTTAAAAAATTCACGGGGGGCGGTTTTCTTGCGGGCGCAGACAACCCAAAAATCCTTGAAAATATGTGTAAAAGCTGTCATACTCAGCGTTGGAACAAAGCTTATCATGATTTTGAAAAAGCGTATGATAGTTATAAAAATGCCGATCCAAATACAGGACACTAATGCTCTCTTTTAATAAAAAATATGCGGTTCCGCTAATTCTCTTCTCTTTAGTTGTCGGCATAGCTTATCTATCTTACTACAACTATAAGACACAGAAGAGTCTTCTGCTAACACAGCTTCACAATAACTCTCTCAATATTGCCAGCTCAGTCTCTTCGGCAATAGAGCGTTTTCATGATATAAAATCTACCATTAATCTTCAAAAGCTTGTAAATGATGTCTCTTTTGGTCTGGAGATATTTGAGTTTAGGTATATTGAGCCCGACGGTACAATCAAAAACTCAATCTTTAGAGATGAGATAGGAAAAGTTTTAACATCAGAGAGTTTTATTGAAGCAACAAAAGGCAACCGTAAGTTAAATACATTCTTTTTTGAGGTTCGTGATTTTGTAGATGTTATGTCAATCTACTACCCTATACATTTAGAGAACAAGCTTATTGGGATTATTGATTTGGCTGTTGATATATCAGAGTATAATTTGCAAAACGGATCTCCTGATAACTTCTCCATTCTCAGAAGAGAAGTTGACATTCAAAACTTACTAAAATCTATGGACGGCTCTATAACAAACAGTCTGGCTATACTTAAAAAGATAAATATAAATGATTTCTTACACGCTTACATCGAATCGGCAAAAAGTATCATAGAGATATCTATTATAGATGCAGATAACAATGTTTTTGCCAGCAGCGATAACAGACGTATCTCAACAAAGATAAAAGATAGAGATACTTTTGAGTCAAGTATTGTAAAGATTGACGGGAAGTTAAGATACCGCACCATGATTGATTCACATATGCATGAGAACAATGAGAAGATGAAACTCTTACTGCTCATTGATGCGACAACTTACATAGATCATGAAACTAGACTCTTTACTACGGCTACAGTAACTGCGGTAATTGCCCTGCTCTTTGCACTTCTAACCTCAAGACTGATTTACTTCTCTGCAATTGAGCAGTCTAGATCAGAAAAAGAGCGACTAGAGCATCTGGTAAAACAGCGAACAAAAGAGATAGAGCTTCTAAGTAAAACAGATTCTCTAACGGGACTTTGGAGCAGAGGCTATCTTGAAGAGAGCCTTGAAGCCGAGTTTAAAAGAGCAAAAAGATACGATAAAGAGCTCTCTGTTATGATTATCGACCTTGACCACTTCAAACAGATTAACGACACCTACGGGCATATGGCTGGAGATGAAGTACTAAGACAAGTTAGTGCTAGAATTAAAAAACATCAAAGAGAGACTGACTTTATCGGGCGTTACGGCGGAGAAGAGATAGTAATTATACTGCCTGAGACCGATTTGCATACAGCAGTAAAAGTTGCTGACTCTATAAGAAAGAGTATTGAGCAAGAGGCGGTAGTGTTTGAGGAACAGACCATAAGCCTAACAACAAGTATAGGTGTTAACAGTATGCGCAGCCAAGAGCATGAGAGTTATGAAACAATGTTTTCAGAGGCTGATGAGGCTCTCTATAATGCTAAAAAACTCGGACGAAATAGGGTAGAGGTTTTTTAAGAGACTCTCCTCTAGATTTTAATAATTTTTATGCCCTCTGCCAATAGATAGCAGATATACCCCTCTGCCTCATCACCCGTTATCTCTTTTACTGCCTTAACATATGAGCCTACCTGCTTAAGATGCTTTTTTTGATGGGAGATTGCGCTTTTATAATCAATAATATTCCATTTTGCAGAATCTGTTTTTACTAAAAGATCAATATACTTAATACTTTTTTTGTATCTTAATATTTTCTCTCTATAACATTTGACCCCTAGTAGGGAGATAAATTCATCGCTCTGTAAGAGTGCTCTTACCCTATTTTGAATATCCTCTATCTCTTCATCTTCTAATATATGCCCATACTTATTTACAAGCATATCTTTTGCATAGGCAATACTTTTCTCATTAAACTCTCCAAGCATCTCCAACATGTAGTGCATCGCAATACCGAAATTTATAGCTTTTATATCATCTTCATGCTCTTTTTCAACAGCCAATATATCACTCTGCGTTCCATAGTATAGCTCTTTATACTCCAACCTATGCGACTCTTTTGCTTCCTCTACATAAAGTTTTTTACTGCACCTTAAATTCCCGTACTTATTTTGCCGAAGGTTTAAATTCTCAAACATAGAATCTTTTGATTTTAAGAGTACTATTAAGTTCTCCCTTGCTCTTGTAAATGCCACATACAGGGCGTTTAGATTATCCTCTCTTATTAAACTCTTCTCTTTTAGCAGGGCAGCTGCATACTCCTTATCAACTGCGTCCCTTCCTTTTGTGCGAAGATAGATATTTTTTAGCTCTATGCCATCATACTCATAGATTATTGCATCACGTGAGGGCGGAGCTTTTTTAAGCCTGTCTAGAACTATGACATGCTCATACTCCAGCCCTTTTGATTTATGAACGGTAAGCACTCTTACGCCGTTAAGCTCTGAAGCCGCGGCGCTTATATCTAGCCTCTCATACTCAAAAAGTAGAGCTTCAATATCACTGTATCTTGATATTGCATTTAAAAATCTAATGAGATTGAAATCATCGCTAAAGAGTTTAAACTCATCTATCATATCTTTTACGATACCAAGAAGCTTAGTTTTCTTTAAATCAACCCTTTTTATGGGCTTTATCTCTTGCGCAATAAGAGCAAAAAAGTTGTACATGTAGATATCTTCGCCAAAATATTGATACTTTAAATACTCCAAAATCGCTTTTATACTATTTTGATTTATAAGCTTTGTCGTAGTCTCTGTCACTACCTCTATATTATTGGCACGTAATATCTTCTCAACCTCTATGCCGTCGCCGTTTGTAGCACAAAGAACAGCTATCTCATTTACATCTGCCCCAAGCTCTAAAAGTCTCTGAATCTGAACTACTACCTCCTGAAGCAGTTCATCGTTTTGAACGACCTCTACATAGCCGCCGTCTGCCCCACTGCGAACTAGTTGAGGAGTGTAGTTTTTAATATTATCTTCAAATACCATGTTTACGAACTCAACAACCTCTTTTTGTGAACGATAATTTGTCAAAAGCTTCTGGACATGTGTACCGTTATCGCTTCTTACCACATCAAAAAGTGCGCTCACTCCGCCGCGAAATCTATATATAGACTGCTTTACATCTCCTACAAAAAAGAAGCTGCCATCCTCACTTGTACCTTTGCCTGATGTTATCTCCTCTATGAGCGGTTTTAATATCTCATACTGTAGTATGCTAGTATCTTGAAACTCGTCAAGCAGCATATGCTCTATCTGCGCATCAAGCCTAAAATACAGAAATTGGCTATCATCAAGAAGCTTTAAAATTTTATAAACCAGATATGTGACATCACTAAAACTAAGCTCGCTGTCATCCATGTAGAGTGCTTTTTTGCTCTTTGCATAAATATCTACAAGCTCTTTTATCGCAAAAAAGAAGTTTTGTTCACGTGCTTGGTTTTGATTTTTAACGGCTTCTTGAATCTCAAAGAGCAGATCATCCATAGCAGGAGTAAAACATTTTGAAAAGGTTCTGTAATTCAGAGATTCTCTGCCAACCCATGCCTTTTGGCTCAGCTCTTTAAAATCTTTCGCCTCTACGGCATTTAATACTGTTGTGGAAGCATCTTTGCATGAAGCGACAATCTTTTGAAGATGCAACAGACTCTGCATCGCCTCCTCTTCAAATTGCCTAAAATCTTGCTTTTTAAACTCCATACCCTCTAGCTCGTGAGATTTGGTATAAAACTCATCGAGCAGTCCAAATATATCTGTTACTCTCTTGTTTGAGTGCAGAGAGAGAGTAATTAGCGTCTCTCTTTTGCCTGCTACACTTACTTCCTTTAAAAATCTAGCCAATAGTTTTAATTCATGTTGAGAGCTAAATGTGGAAAAATCAGGCATCAAGGAGGCGTAAAGTGAGAATTTTCTAAGTATTTTCGTAAAAAAACTATCTATTGTCATAATCTTTGTGTGCGAGTTTAAAAACTCATTTAAGATTTTTTTACGATTTTCAAGCAGATACTCGCGTGAGAGATTTGTAACCTTTGCAATCTCATCAAGCTCTCCTCTGCTCTCAAGCTCCTCTAATGTAGAGACAATCCTCTCCTGCATCTCGCTTGCCGCTTTGTTTGTAAATGTAAGTGCCAGTATCTTTGAAGGCTCGGCACCCTTAAACAGAAGGCTCAAGTACCTAACAACAAGCATAAAAGTCTTTCCGCTTCCAGCACTCGCCTCATAAGCTAGGTTATTTATAAACATTACTCTCTACCACACATAATCTTGTACTCACAAAAGAGGCAGTTTTTTACATCTTCGCACTTGCTAAAGTTTACATCTTCAATCTTTAGCAAATCATTTATATGCGACTCTAAAAGAGAGAGTTTCTCTTCTAAAAGGGCTTCCTCTACAATCTTAGACTCCTTTAAGTCATAATATCCGCACCCTACGACATTGCCGATAGTGCCTGCTAAAAGATAGTAAAACTCCAGCTGAAAATCTGTAGCCTCTGTAAAGTTCTTCTCGCTGTAGAGCGGGTATGAGCCGGTTTTATAGTCAAGAACATATATATCGTTGCCTTTTTTATCGACTCTATCTATCTGACCGCCTAGCATCAGCCCTGCAAACTCTCTTTGAAGAGTCACTTCGCACATCTCTACTCTCCAACCATCTGCAAATCTCTGAATCTCATTTTCGCAAAACAGCTCCATTCTTCTCTCTTGTATAGCAAGAAGGTATCTCTCAAACTCACTCTCTCCCGCAACGCTCTTTAGCTCTGTATGCAGATCTCTCTTGAGCATATCTATGTTGTCGTAAAAACTTTTTTTGCTATATAGCTCTTTTAAAGCACTATGAACGGCAGAGCCGATTTCATGCTCTTGCGGCATATCTTTGGGTATCTCATGCTCTCTTATAGATTTAACATAGTTATAATAGTACTTTCTCTTACATGTTAGAAATGTCTTTAGTCTTGTTGCCGAGAGCGTCTTACCCCTAAAGCTATACTCAAGCACTATATCTTCTTCTCTGATGGCTCTTGGGATTGCGCTATTAAAAAGCACTTCTGCATAACCCTGCTCACCATGGCTACTGCTCTCTTTTATACTAAGCTGCTTTAAAAATCTCGAAGCCGTGCTCTCTTTAGATTTTACAAATGATATTGCCACCTCTTTTGTGTTGTTAATAAGCATCTCATAGTAGTGTTTTTGAAGGTTTTCCCTATCACTCATTGTCGGAAGGTTTGCCGCTTCTCTTATGTTTGTGTTTAAAAACATATCTTTATCGCTCTTTTTTGGAACATTTGAGTCATTAAAGTCAACTATGATTACTGCATCAAACTCTACCGATCGTGTCTCTAAAACTCCCATGACTGTTATTTTCCCGCCTCTTACATCATCGAGCGTTCGACTTGATAGCCTTTGCAAAAATAGAGTTATAACCGATTTTACACTCATATCTCTCATGAAAGAGAGTATATTTTTAAAGGCATAAAGCTCCTCTTCATAAATCTTTAGCTCACTTTTGCCGAAAAAACTCTCTTTGTAACTCTTTAAAAACTCTAAAACATCTACATCTTGGCTCTTTTTTGCGTATATGTTACGTAACTTTATGTAAAACTCATCGCCGACTCTATCTAATCTCGCCTCATTCTCTTTTGAGTCTTGCTCTATAAACTTGCATGTAGCACTTAACTTCTCATAGATATAAGTTGAGCTAAAAGGCTCTCCCATAGCAAAGTTAAAGTTTGATTTCTCATCAAACATCTTTAATATATCCGCAAAACTCTCATCAGGCAAAACAACTGCGATGCGCTCAGGTCTGTAGCCCTTTTGTACGAAGTCATATATCTTTTTTTTGACAAATGCAACCTGCAATGCAGGTTCGCTAAATGCTTCACATGTGACTCTACTGTTTTGGACAATACTCTCTTTTTGGAGTATCTCTTTTGTATTTAGAGAAATTTTGTAGCTGTACCCTATCTCTAGCTCTATGCCTAACTCTAAAAACTTCTTCTGCATTTTCGTGTTAAATCGGCTTGCACTAAAGAGGATATTTACACTACTAAACTCGCAACACTTATCTAAAAGCGATAGTTCAAAATTTGTGAGATGACCATCTACATGAAGCTCTATATTTTGATATTTTTTTACATACTCTTCATTAAAGGTGTAAAGTTTTGGTAAAAATATCTTATCGAGTAGTTTTTTATCCATACAGAGCTGCTCATACCTGCTATATAGCTCTTGAAGTATCGCTATATGTTCCTCATACTCGCCATATATATCAGAAGATTCAAGTACGCTTATATCATACATCTCTGCACTTAACTCTTCGTAAAATTTTAGTATATATGATGAGTTTTTTGTAAAAGTGAAAAAGTTTCGTTGGATTTGAAGATTTGTAAAGTTTTTAAAGTCACTCGCCTCAAGCAAAAGTATAACTCTGCCATCTTCATCTAATGTCTTAAAATCTTTGACAATAGAGAGCTTTGAGACAAAGTCGCTCATGGTTGTATAGTTTGGTAAAAAGAGGCTTGAACCCTCTATGTTGAAGAGTTTTTCTCTTATTGCACGGGCTGAGGGAAGTACAGTTAAAGATTCATTCATAGGTTTATTATAACCTAATACTCTATAATTTTACTCTCTCTTGTGTCTGCTTTAACATTGTAAAATCTTTGTAGTTTGCCAATGGTTACTTTTGCCATAACATCCCATCTACCCTCTTGCTCAAGTTTAATTGAGTCAAAACTGTAGATACCGTTTTGAACTTTTGGATTATTTAGCTCTTGGTCATACTTATGGTTATTTGGTCTAGTTATAACAATTTTTATCTCTGCATCATTAACAGGATTTGAGTCGAGGTCACTTACTCTATATTTTATAATACTATTTTGCAAATCAAGCTTATCTGAAATATACTCTATCTTGTAGTTGTTGTTAAACTCAACAGCAGCTTCTAAAATCTCATTTGCTTTTGCGTCAGCCTCATGATAACCCATCATGTAGGTATCGCTTTTTTCAACCGGAAGCGTATTTGCAACAACTATTGTAGCTACACAAGCACCGAATATGAATATAATTGAAGCTCCGATTGCATAAGGCCAAACTCTGCCGTTACTTAGATTCATTTTTTTGCCTTCTAATATATAATTTTCTTTTAATATAGAGAAATATACCATAAACAATAAAACCGTAGAACAACACTTTTACAAGGAAAATAGCGTTTTGGTTTGCACTTCCGACGGCATTTTCAAGAACTACCCCTCTGTTTTTTGCTATTTGCTCGGCAATATCGGCATAGCCGTTAAACATGGCTCCTGAGTACTTACCTAATAGCTCACTCTCTTTAGCTTTTTGAGCTAAAAGCGGTAATATAGTGCCGCCGCTGCTCATATCGCTAAAATTCATGCTCAAAAGTGCAACTACAAATGCCTGAACAGAAGAGGAGACAGGACTTAATACCTGTTTTTTGTCAAAATATTCATATAAAGATGTCTCACTAGCTAAAATATCAACTTTGGAGTTTCTCTCTGAGAATGTAAGTAGAATTGTAGGCTCACTAAACTCCTTCATCAACTCTTTTTCATACTCAACTATATTCATCTCATTTGGCAACTCTTTAAGCATTACTAATCTTAAAGATATTCCCGTTTTTTGATATAGCTCTAAACCTAGTTTTTCAACCTCTGCACTAAATGCAGGATTAAAAATCAGTTCATCTTTATATAAATATTGTGCTACTAATGATGTCTTAAAAAGCAGTGCAAGCATGAGGGCCGCAAGCCCTCTTGAAAATTTCAATGAAATTTCCTAACCTATAAATAGATGATTTGGTGTCAAAACAGCGTAAAGTGTATAAAGAGCCATTATTACCAGACCCCAAGAAATTATTTTTTCCATTATATATCCTTTACTTCACATCTACTAAATGCTTAGCGTTATCAACGCTTCTCATCTGTATAAGATGCTCATCTTTAATGTCATAAAAGTTTGCAGCGCTTGTACTTTGAACATTTATTGCCCATACAGTTAATCCAGCCAAAATAGCCAAAAGCAAAATAGTTGCTATTAGCATACCTGTTATGCCGTCGAGAGAAAATATGCTTCTATTATCATTCATCCCAGACTCCTTATTTACTTATGCTAGTGATATAAGCACTAACAGCTTCTTTTTGCTTATCATTAAGTCTGTCAAACTTAGGCATAGTTCCCATAGCACCTTTTTTACCATATGTAAGAACATTAGTAACTAAAGCTATATCATAATCTCTGATATTTGGAGCCATGCTATCAATACCTCTGCCGTCTTGACCATGACACAGAGCACAAGTGCCTGCATATATATCTTCGCCCTCTCCGCTAAAACCGTTTGCAACATAAGCAGAAACCGTATCTATCTCAGCATCTGTAATTGGCGCATAACCTGAGTTTGCATTCATCAGACCGCTACGATTTGGCATCGGCATTTCAAAACCTAAGAGTTTATAGTTTGAACCGTTCTCTATCACATGTTTTACCGTCTGCTTCTCTATTCTTACATTTAAGTCGGCAGCTTTGCCGTCAATACCGTCTGCACTGAGACCATGACAGACTTTACACTCGGCCAAGAAGACAGACTCTCCCATCTCGATAAGTCTCTCACCTACAATATCTTTATATTTTGCTTCAAACTTTGCATCGTGCACTGCAACATCTTCGTTATACTCACCGATTTGTGAGTATGCATTTACCGGATATCCAATCGTCCAATACCACATACCCCATATCATGGTAAGTAAAAACATAATACCCCAGCCGGTAGGAATATTATTATTATATTCACCTATTCCATCCCAATTTTCATCAGCGAGGTCACCTGTTGCTGTATCGACTTGCATTTGACGCACATATTTAATTACAACAAAAACGGTAATTATTACTAGCGCTATTGCTCCTGTAATGGCAAGTACGTTGACGATATCATCATTTAGACCGCCTTTTGAGCTACCGACAGATAAATATGTCAGTATCATCATCAATACAGCAAATATGATTCCCCCAAGATAAAGCTTATTCATATCTTTCTCCTATTTCTCTTTCTCATCAGATTTAGGCGATACCGGAGTATCATCCAAATCATCTTTAAGTGCCATATCACTATAACTCTCATAGTCAACTCCATCAACATCTTTCTTCTTGCTATAAAGATGATATATATAGCTATATAGAGCTATAACAAGAACTATTGTTAATGTAAAGTATCCATAAGCCTGTAATTGTGCTATATCCACTACAAACCTCTCTACTTTAGACTATTTAAGTATGCAATTAATGCGACTATTTCAGGAATCTCGCCACGCTCTACCGCATCTTTGACATCTTGATCTCTCATGTCTGCCGCAATAGCTTTTGCCTCTTCTAAAGCAATAGCATTAGCTTCTGCAACACTGCTTCCCATCTTTACAACTACGCTAGATCCATCTTTCATAGGAACCGGTTGATTATATGGAACTTGAAAATACTCTGCGACTGTCAGCTGCTCCGCAAATGCTGTATCTATGTCAGCTTTGTTTGTAAACATCCATCTATAAGCAGGCATAACCGAGCCTGGAACAACAGAGGCAGGATCCATCATATGGTTCTCATGCCAATCTGTAGTTCTGTAGTTACCTACACGCATCAAATCCGGTCCGGTTCTCTTAGAGCCCCAAAGGAACGGTCTATCATAAGCGTACTCACCGCTTAAGCTATAGTGACCGTAACGGTCAGTCTCCGACTTAAATGGACGAACAAGTTGCGAGTGACAAGCATTACAACTGTTTTTAATATAAACATGACGACCCGCTAACTCTAAAGTAGAGTAAGGTGCCGTACCGATTACAGGACGAGATGCTTGAGCAAAACTAGGAAGAATTTCAACTAAACCTGCAAAAGCAATTACTATAAAAACACCTACCGCAAAAAAGAACGGATGCTTTTCTAACCAATGAAACATAATACTATCCTCCTTTTAAGCGCCCATAGGCGATGCATTTTGTAGCTCACGCTCTTCAACAGGGCGAGCAGACATAGTTTTATAGATGTTATATGCAAACATTAAAAAACCAACCAAATAGAGTAAACCACCTATACCACGAATAGTATAGTAAGGGTGTAAAACAGTAACGGTATCGATGAATGAGTAAGCTAAGTTACCAAACTCATCATGAGCACGCCACATCATACCTTGTGTAATACCGGCAATCCACATAGAAGTGAAATATAAAACAACACCAAGTGTTTGAATCCAAAACTGTGCCGTCATTAGCGATTTAGAGTAAATCTCACGCTTAAACACACGCGGAGCCATATGGTAGAGTGCAGCCATAATCATAAAGCCAACCCAACCAAGAACACCGTCATGTACATGACCGACGATCCAGTCAGTAAAGTGTGCTATTGCGTTAACTGATTTAATTGCTTGAATCGGACCTTCTAGTGTTGAGAACATGTAAAAAGTCGAAGCTAGTACCATAAACTTAATAAGCGGAGAAGCCGCAACTTGTTGCCACTCACCCTTCATAGTAAGAAGCATATTGATAGCTGAACCCCAAGATGGAAGAATCAATATTACTGAAAATATCGAAGCCATCGTCTGCATCCAATCAGGAACAGTTGAGTATAGAAGGTGGTGACCGCCGGCCCACAGATAAACAAACATCAATCCCCAAAACGAAAGCAAAGAGAGTTTATATGAATAAATCGCTTGCCCAGACTCTTTTGGTAAAAAGTAGTAAATCATACCAACAATAGGAACTGTAAAACCAAATGCAACTGCATTGTGCCCATACCACCACTGTACAAGCGCATCATTTGTTCCGGCATACATTGAAACTGAGTGATACCATGCACCAATTCCACTTGTACCATCAGCAGCAGTACCTAAAATAGTAGGAATTGCCATGTTGTTGAAAAGGTAAAGCATTGCTATACCTAAGAATGTAGCAATAAAGTACCAAACAGAGATATAGAGTGATTTTTCACGGCGGATACCGATAAGACCAAACATACTCATTCCAAATATTACCCATACCACAACTACGCCGATATCAATTGGCCACTCAAATTCGGCATACTCTTTTGAACTTGTAACACCGGCAAAAAGCGACACAACAGCTGCTGCTACTACAACTATATATAGCCAAAAATGCAGCTTTCCAAGCACCATTAATAATCTAGATTCTGCCATTGATACTTTTAATACACGCTGACCGACATAGTACCATGTAGCAAAAACACCACTTAATGTAAAACCAAATATAACTGCATCTGTATGCAGCGGACGAAGACGACTAAAATTGGTATATTCGGCTAGACCCTCTCCAAGCATTAAATTTAACCCTGGATATGCAAGCTGAAACGCCAATATTACACCGATGAGCATACCGACAATCCCTAAAATGATTGTTGTAAGCATAAACATCTTAGCAACTGTGTAGTCGTACTCTAATGGACGATTCTCCATATATAGCCTCCTTAAAGATTCAAAGCAATTACGTCTAATCAAATTGATCTAAATTTATTAAACTAATTAACATTAGCATAGTAACAGTATAAATGTTTGAAAATTCTTAAAGAATGACATTTTTTAGACAATTTTCACAGATTAGTTAACTATTTGTTTACAATTAACACTAAATTAACAAATTGCTGTTATTGGAGGGGAAGGTAGAAGGAGGTGAGTTTTATCTTTTTATTAAAGATAGAAACTCACTAAAGATATATCTGCTCTCTTTTGGTCCGGGGCTAGCTTCTGGATGATGTTGCACTGAAAAAATTGGAGAGTCTTTATACCTTAATCCCTCTATTGTGTTATCAAACAGATTTATATGAGTGACATCTGCAATATCTGTTATATTCTCGGGAACATTGTAGTTGTGATTTTGAGCTGTTATCTCGACTAATCCTGTCTTTACGTTTTTAACAGGCTGATTTCCGCCATGGTGACCGAACTTTAACTTATATGTATCGTAACCATGCGCTATAGAGAGAAGTTGATGCCCTAAACATATCCCAAACATCGGTACTTTTGCATCAATTAATCTCTTTATCTCTACTTGCTCTTTTTTAAGAACTAGCGGATCACCCGGACCGTTTGATAAAAAAACACCATCAATCTCTTTTTTATTATATCTATCTATGAGGTCTTGAGCACTAAACTCATTTGGAATTACCTCAACACCCATCTTCGCACCCACTAGCTCATTTAAGATATTTGTTTTTACACCAAAGTCTAAAACTACTATATTTGCTTCCGCCTCAGGAGCCTCGTCATACTCAAAAGCTCTGTAATTATATACAGATTGTGTATGTCTGTATGGAGTTTTTGTGCTTACCTGCTCTATGTAGTTAATATCTTCTATTCTAGGCGAAGCTGACAATAATTTTTTCAACTCATCTTTGTCACTAATCTCTGTGGAGGCTATCATCATCATAGCACCCTCACGTCTAAGCATTTTAGTTATATATCTTGTGTCGATATCACATATACCCATAACATTTTGCTCTTTTAAAAAGTTAGCCAGCGAATCTTCTGCTCTAAAGTTGGAGTATCTATCTTGGTACTTTCTAACAATCATACCCTTTGCATGCGCAGCCTTACTCTCCATATCTTGAGAATTAACTCCGACATTTCCAATCTCCGGCATAGTAAATGTAACAAACTGCCCTGCATAAGATGGGTCAGACATAATCTCTTGATACCCGCTCATGGAGACATTAAAAACTATCTCTCCGACTACGGTATCCTCTGCTCCAAAGCTATTTGCTTCTAAAAAAGTTCCATTCTCAAAATATAACCAAGCTTTTTTTTTCAAATCACTCATACTCACTACTCCATACCTCTTTTTAAAAGCTCTTCTCTGTATAGCTTTTCATATAAAATATCAAACTCATCAGTTCCTGGAATATATCTTTTTTTGTATGTTCTGATTTTGTCCATGATAATGGTATCAAGCTCAGAAGCCTCAGTAATAAAAGATGTAATTGCATTGTAGATAATATTTTTAATACGATTTTCCGTTACATCAAAGTGAATTAAGTCCTCTTCATAAAGTTCATCTAAAATTTTGTGTGAAATATCTGAGTATCTCTCTTCATAGTTTAGTATTACGCCGAACTCCGGTGCTATTTTTTTCTTAATCATAAAAAAGAGTTGTCTCTCATCAACAAGGTTAAACTCTATCTCTTCTTCGTTTGCTTCGCATATCTCATGAGTCTTCTCTTCAAGAGCCATCTCCTGCTTAACATCATAAGTCAATATTTTCTCAGCCTCTTTTGCAACGCTCTCAAGACCTTTTGTCATCGTAACAACACCACTTTTATTTAAATCAATTGCAATCTTATTGGCTATATGAGGTATAGTTTTAAGTGATATTTTCATCGATAAACCTTGTATGTATTAAAATTTAATTTTTGTATTTTACAATAAGTAATGTTAGTTTACGATTAGAAAAAAGTTATTTCTATATTAAAATATATGTTACTCTCTATTTCTTTAGATTTGCGGCTAAATACTCTTCAAACCCACTTTTACTTAATGGTTTTGAAAAGTAGTATCCTTGAAAAATATCGCAATTCTCTCTAAGTAAAAACTCGTTTTGTAACTCCGACTCTACCCCTTCTGCAACAATCTTTAAGTTCAAGTTTTTAGCAATATTTACTATAGTCCTTACCAAGTTTTTAGATTGAGAAGAGGCACTTAACTCAAATATAAACGATTTATCGATCTTAAGCTCGTCAATAGGGATTTGACGAAGATAGCTTAGTGATGAGTAGCCTGTTCCAAAGTCATCCATGGAGAAACGGATTCCGCACTCTTTGAGTCTATGCATCTTTGCAATTATTATGTTCATCTCCTCTGCAACACTCGTTTCTGTCATCTCAAAAATTATCTTAGAACTCAAATCACCGCTAAGATGCCTTTTGCAAAGTCTCAGTACGTCATCTGTAAAAGTTGTATGAAAAATCTGCCTCATGCTTATATTTATAGAGAACTGCTCTAGCTCTATGCCCATACTATCCCACTCACGCAATGTTTTAAATGCCTCTTCTAAAATATAGTATCCAAGCTCAATAATTATGCCGGTATTTTCACAAATCGGGATAAACTCATCAGGGGAGATAGCACCTAGCTGTTCGCTATTCCAACGTGCAAGAACCTCGCACCCAATAACTTCTGCTTTAGAGTTTAACTGCGGCTGATACATTAGCGATATCTCTTTGTTTTCTATGGCAAAATGAAGCAGCCTCTCTATATCTAACTTTCTCTCAACCCTTACCGAGAGTTCATCATTAAATAAAATAACGCTATCTCTTCCCTTCGCTTTTGCTTCATACATGGCAATATCTGCCTCTTTTATCAGTGTGCTTGCCGTTACGGTCGGTTTGTCTATAATGCTTACGCCGATACTTGCACTAATATAGAGATGATGATCCTCTATAATATATGTCTCTTTAATGGCGCCCAAGAGCTCATGTGCAAACTTCTCGGCACTTCTTCTGCACTCATCTATCGTCTTAAGTTCTGAGCTTAAGATACAAAATTCATCTCCGCCGAGTCTTGAGATATGTCCATTGTTGAGTTTTGTAAGCTTTTGCATTCTCTGAGAGACTTCTACTAAGAGTTTATCGCCTATATCATGCCCTAGCGCATCATTAATTGTTTTGAAGTGATCAAGGTCTATAAGTATTAAAAACATATATCTATTGCTATTTTTTTGAATCTTTATCGCATCTTCAAGTAAGTCTATAAAATGACGTCTATTTCCAAGTTTTGTAAGATAATCTTTGTAGGCTTGTGCATGATTTCTCTTTAGATAGTTATATGTGTTTCTTGAACCATAATAAAGCACCCATGCAAGCACTAGAGTAAGAGCCGCAATAACATAGGAGTAGAACTCTCCTACAAGAATAAGGTAGATTGTTATTGGAAGCATTGAAGAGATGAGTATTAAAATTGCCAATCTTTTTTCTGAGACAAGGATTGTAGTGGCAACTACGGAGACACCAAGCTGTGTAAAGAGCGCAAGGTAGTGAAGATCAACATTGTCACGAGAGACATAGATGACAAACATGATAGTCCACGTGGAGAAGTAAAAAAATACGAAGTATCTTACCTTGCTTAGCCACGCCTCTTTTTGCTTAATTGTATATTCACTCTCCGAGTAGGTGCTATAAAGTCTATATCCCCAATACGACATGACCAACACTAGCAGATACCATGACACCTCTATAAAGTAAGATGAGTAAACTATACCGATAATAACGTAAGAAAAAGCGGTTGTAGAAAAAAGTGCAATAAGTACTAAAATCTGTTTATGCATAAAATTATAAAAGTTAAGATTTTTAAGCACAAAACACCTTTATTCTAATATTTAATAAAAGATTCTAACTAATATTTCCTAATACCTATTACTTTACCAATATTAACGTCAGTTCTGAAGCTTTTTTTGCATCCATTTTACTCAAAATTGTTCCGACTGTTTTTGGTTTTAGTGAGGATAGTATGGCTGCTGCCTCTTGGGGTTGCATCTCAGAGAGAACGCTTGCAGCGCTTGCAGCTTTCATTTTTGCAAAAGTCTCAGACATCTTATCCATCTTGAGGTTTTTTATCTCTTTTATTATCTCCTCATTTTTCTTAAGCATCTTTTTTACAGAATTCTCTTTAGCGGAGATTTCAGCCAATTTTCTCTCTACCGCCTCTTCCTCTTGGGAGACTTTTGCTTCCCTCTTTTTTAAAAGCTCTTCCGTTGCCGTCTTTAGGGCGCTAAGTGCCTGCTTCTGTTCATCTATTCTCTCTAGCTCTATAAGAAGTTCACTCTTTCTTGCTTTAAATATCTCAGTACACTCAAAGAGTTTATCACTAGTCTCTAACGCACCCAAAGATGTTAAAGTAAAAAAAATAAGCAGTAGTTGTTTTATCATCTATTTTTCCCGTTATAACTCATCAAAGCAATTTCGTCTAGATCTTTTGCCTCTACCGCTTCTCTCTTCTTTAGCTCCTCTTTAATCTCTTGAAGCTCTAAATATTGAAACTTTTCATGCTCTATCATATCGATTTTTAGTTGTTTTTTTGCTTGAATTACTTGATTTGAGGCAAATGTAACCCACTCTTTATTATGGTTTATCAACTCTCTTTGAGAGTCTAGTAACATTCTAGAGGCAAGCATTTCGCCCATTTTTCCACTTTTTGGTGGTTCTACATCCTCTAAGAATTTATACGACAACTTAAGCGCCGTTGAGGCACTATTTAAGTTACCGTTTGCTTTTTGTAAAGATTGTTCACTTTTTTGTATTATATTTTTTTTTAATTTGACAAGTGGAGTAAAACGACTCTTCACAATATATCCTTAATTTTATTTCATACCCTCAAGGGGCACCCTGTAAAATGAAGGGAACCTTCTTTTGTATTATAACGCAATCAGAAGTAATTCCGATAGCTACGCTAACGCTGTGTTTTCTCACAGAGAGTCTTACGACTGCCTCGGCAGGAAGCCCATTGCTCTAGTGCAATTTTATATTTTATTTATAAGATTATTGTATCTTCTCTCTCCGGAGATGTTGATATTATACCTACTTTTGTTTTTGTTATCTCTTCAATCACTCTTACATACTCTTGTGCCTCTTTTGGCAAATCTTCAAATTTTCTAACCCCAGCGGAGCCGCTCCAGCCTTTGAATGATTTATATATAGGTTTTACATCTTCTAGATTTTGAGGAAGATAATCTATCTCTACACCATCCAGCTCATAAGCAACACAAATTTTTACTTCACTAAAACCATCAAGAACATCAAGCTTCATAAGAGCTAACTCGTCACAACCGTTTAGACGGCTTGCATATCTACATGCAACCGCATCAAACCAGCCACATCTTCTAGCACGTCCTGTTGTAGTTCCAAATTCGTGTCCTTGCTTGCCGAGTCTTTTACCATCTTCGCCCAAATCTTCACTAGGAAACGGTCCATTGCCCACGCGCGTACAGTATGCTTTTACTATTCCGGTTACTTTACCTATATCTTTGGAGTTTATTCCAAGCCCGGTACAAGCGCCGGCACTAACCGTTGAACTTGAAGTTACATAAGGATATGTTCCATGGTCGATGTCAAGCATAGTGCCTTGAGCACCCTCTAGTAGAACTCTTTTGTTCTCTTCATCGAGAGCTCTCCAGAGCATCTGTGTTGTATCTGTAATAAAAGGAGCAAATTTAACTCTATATCCTTCAAGCTCCTCTAAAAGCTCCTCTTTATTTGGAGTTTTTATCTCTAAAATATCAAAAATGTCTCTATTTTGCTCAAAATAGTTCATAATTGAACTACAAAGTTTTGCAGGGTTTAAAAGCTCACCTACTCTATGTCCGATACGATTTATTTTATCCGCATAAGCAGGTCCTATCCCCTTGCCTGTAGTACCTATTGCCTTGTCGCCTTTTAATCTCTCTCTAGCTTGATCTATCATAGCATGATAGGAGAGATTTAGATGAGCTTTGTCTGATATAAAAAGACGTCCCTCTAATCCTTCAAACTGTGCCATCTCTTTAATGATAGACTCAGGAGAGAGAACAACTCCGTTTCCAACGACATTTATAGCCTTTGGATTCAGTACGCCGGAAGGTATAAGATGAAGTGCGTACTTTACGCCATCAACCCAGATTGTATGTCCCGCATTATGCCCGCCTTGGCTTCTACAAACCATATCATACTCACATGCAAGCCTATCGACAATTTTGCCTTTGCCCTCATCACCCCACTGGATGCCTACTATTAAATCTGCTTTCATCATTTTCCTCTTTACTTCGCTTTTGTTTCTATTAATATATCTGTATAAATCGCAAAACCCACAGAACTTAGCTCTGAATTTTTATATCTTCCGCCTCTGGCAAAGACCTCATTTTTATCTATAACTCTAAAGAAAAGTTCATCATAGTAGAGCATCTTTGCATAATACATCGGCGCTAAAACACTATTTTGACAAGAGATTTCATCGCAAAGCTTTTTCATCTTCAAAAGCTCTGTTTTTATCTCGTCTGGAACCATATCTAGCAACTCATCAACCTGATGCTCATGCTGAAGATAGACAAGTTTCTCTATCCAATCAACTTTTAGGCTTAAAAATTTCTCTATATTTAGATGACGAAAATCTTCCAATGTCAGCTCATCAAACATCTCAACCAAGAGCTTTGGTATCATCATATTTGAGATTTGAATAAGAGGCTTGACTTCGAGTGCATCAAAAATATCTACTGCAATATTTAAAACTGATGATAGTTTGCTCTCGCCCATAAACTCAACACCTATCTGGTACTGCTCCTCTGTAGGATAACGAAAGACACTCTGAATATAGAACCACTTTTTGTGTTCGGTGTTGCGTCCTAATCTTTTTTCGATAATTCTCACGACATCTATAGTTGAGTCTGCTCTAAGAGAGATTGCATTATTTTTCTCATCGTTTACTTTTATGAGCTCTCTCTCATCAGCAATGCTTTTATGCTGATGGTAGGAAAATATCGGCGTAACTATCTCCTCAAATCCCTTAGAGTACAAAATATCACTAGCAGCTTTTTCTATCTCTCTTTTTATCTTAGCGCTACTGCCGAAGTAGAGTTTTGAACCGCTAGGAATCTCATGCTCTAAAATCATTACGTAGCCACTTTAAAATATATTTCATTAAATACTCTGTTAGCAGTTCCATCATAAGCTCTACGCCCCAATCTTGCAAGAGAGAGCTCAATAGAGTTTACAACCCATGCCATCTCGTAAGGAGGGATTAAACCCATCTGATTTATACGAAAAATCTTACCGTTTAAATGATCTTGCCCGCCGGCAACATTTACGCCAAAATCATTTTTAAGCATTTTTCTTATCTGCGATGCATTTTCATCATCTACAGTTGTCATAGAGAGTGCCGGAGTTTTTGGATATATGTGCAGACCTATTGCTTCCAATGAGGCTCTAACAGCTTCTGCTCTACTTTTAGTCTCTTCATAAAGCTTCTCTAATCCACCATTTTTTTCTATCGTCTCTAGTATCTCTAAAAGTCCAATAGTAAGCGTAGTCGCTGCCGTCCATGCGGTAGTGTTTTTTCTTTGAGATTTTATCTCTGTAGCAAGATTGAAGTAGTAACCCCTCCCCTTGCCAATTTTTTCTATAGCCGCATTACTAAGACCCAAAATCGCAAGTCCCGGAGGAAGCATAAGTGCTTTTTGACTTCCTGCAATCAGAGCGTCAATATTCGTTATATCAATCTTCTCAACGCCAACAGCAGTGATGCCATCAGCTATTATCATAATATTTGGATTAATCTCTTTAACAGCTTTTGCTATCGCTTCGACAGGGTGACGAAGCCCGCCTGCAGACTCGCTTATCTGAACTGCAATAGCATCAATCTCAGAGTTGCCTTTAACAGCCTCTACAACTGCCTCAACACTAACTGCTGTATCCCACTCGTTTTTTATCTCAATACTGCCAAGGTCGTGAGCCGCTGCAATTTTGCCAAATCTCTCGCCAAATTTTCCGGAGTTTACATTTAAAAGCGTTTTGTGGCAAAGATTGACCACAGCAGCCTCCATAGCGCCTGTTCCGCTTGAAGAGAGCATAACAACCTCATCACTTTTAAAAAGCTCAAAGAGATATTTTCTTGTTTTTTCAAAAATAACCTCAAATTCAGGAGTACGATGGTGCATCGTCTCATCGCTCATGGCATTACGAACATTTTGAGGTACGGGGGTCGGTCCGGGAGTGAAAAGTAACATATAAAAGTTCCTAAATAGATTATGATTTAAAACCTCGCATTATATCCAAAAAACTTAAAGTGTCTCTTTATTAATAAACTTTGTTTTATGCTAAAATTTCACTAAATTATCTAAGATGTAATCATAAAAAGGCTCTCATGACAATACTAGACTCGGTAATATTAGGCATAATTGAGGGTTTTACGGAGTTTTTACCAATCTCTTCAACAGGGCACCTTATAGTTGCTAGTGAATTTTTGGGCATTGAACAAAATGCTCTTAATAAGGCATATCAAGTCATTATTCAGTTTGCAGCGATACTAGCTGTAATTTTTAACTACAGAGATAAGTTTACTCTAAAAAAAATAGATCTCTGGATGAATGTATTTATAGCCTTTTTGCCCTTGGCTCTTATCGGTTTTATCTTCTCCTCACAAATAAAAGAGCTATTTAGCGTAAATATAGTTGCTGTTATGTTTATAGTTGGCGGGGTAATATTTTTGATTGTTGAGAAGTTTTTTATACACGAAGATGCACAAACTATCCACGATGTAGAGCAAGTAACACTTAAACACTCCCTTGTAATAGGTTTTGCTCAAGTTTTTGCGCTCATTCCGGGAACTAGCAGAGCGGGTTCTACCATCATCGGTGCACTTCTTGTGGGTCTTAGCAGAAAAGCTAGTGCAGAGTTTAGTTTTCTGCTTGCTTTTCCCGTAATGGGGGCAGTTGCCACTTATGACTTACTAAAGCATTATCAAGATTTTACAGAGAGTAATATCACTATTTTAGCAATTGGGTTTGTAACCTCTTTTATTGTTGCATATTTGACAATGAAACTCTTTTTGAAATTTTTAGAGAAGTTTACTTTTGTATCTTTTGGAGTTTATAGGATAATCTTCGGGATTGTTTTACTCTTAATGTTTAACTAAAGGTTTAATAATATAACAGTGGAATAGTGTTTGCTTATAGTGCATAAACTTTATAGGGAATGTGGCATGCAAACTTTACAAAGATATAACTCAAAACTAGAACTTTTTCTAACTAAAATCGAAAAGTCTCTCTATATACTCAGCAAAAAAATTCTATAGAGACTGTAAAATTATTTTTGCTAAGCTCAACGCCTTTGCGCGGTGAGAAATTCTTTTTTTTACCTCATCATCCAGCTCTGCTAGTGTTTTATCATACCCAAGCGGGATGAACATAGGATCATAACCAAAACCGCCATCACCTAGAGCTTTTGTAATTGCCTCTCCATACATCCAACCGTGAACTGTATACTCTGCTTCTTTTGTAACTATAGCTATTGCTGCTGTATAGTGCGCCGGCGAAGAGTTGACATTTTTAGCCTTTATATCACTAATTAGCTTATATAGATTATCTTTATCTGTTGCATTTGCCCCTGCGTATCTTGCACTGTAAATTCCGGGTTCCCCATCAAGAACATCGACGCTTATCCCGCTATCATCCGCAAATACGACAACATCATCGTCATTTAAAGCTTTAAAGACTGCTCTTGCCTTTATAAGAGCGTTGCTCTTAAAGTCATCTCCATCCTCAACAATCTCAAACTCATCTATAATTTCACTATAAGGTATCACCTCAAAATCTTCACAAAGTGCTTTTATTTCCCTTACTTTACCCTTGTTTGAGGTGGCTAATACTAACTTCACATACAATCCTTATAAATTACTTTGAACATAAGTTTTTTTGATTTAAAAAGTTTGTGTAAACAATCTTTTCAATATAATTACGCAATTATATATAAAGGGCACCTCTAAAACCCTTAATAACACTTTAAGGTGCTCCAAAATTAAAGCAAGGTAGATAATGTTTAAAAAAGTATTTCCACTCTCAGCAATCCTCTCTCTAAGATTTTTAGGTCTTTTTTTGGTTTTACCGGTAATTTCGGTTTATGCGCTTGAACTTGAAGGTTCAACTCCTCTTCTAGTAGGTATAGTTGTCGGCGGTTATGCGCTAACACAAGCACTATTTCAAGTCCCTTTTGGAACAATGAGCGACAAGGTAGGTAGAAAACCGACTCTGCTTTTTGGTCTTATAGTATTTTTAATCGGCTCTATCATTTGTGCATACTCCGACAATATATATACGCTTATGGTAGGAAGATTTCTTCAAGGTGCCGGTGCGATAGGCTCTGTTATTACTGCCATGATTTCTGATTTAGTTGCAGAGGAGATTCGCGGTAAAGCCATGGCAATCATGGGAGCCTCTATCGCTCTTAGTTTTGCTCTTGCTATGGGAGTTGGACCGGTTTTAGGTGCTGCTTATGGGGTTGACTTTCTTTTTATATTAACAGCTGTTTTTGCAGTTTTAGCAATTATACTTCTCTTTACAAAAGTGCCAACACCCCCTAGGATTAAGCACACTTATCATGCAACATCAAAAACTTCGGATATCCTAAAAGATCCAAATCTTTTAAACATGATAGTCATCAATGCTATGCAAAAAGGTCTTATGACTATCGCTTTTGTTCTTATTCCTATTATATTAACAAGCGATACTTTTGCTTGGGAGAAGTCTGATTTGTATATGGCGTATCTGCCTGCAATGCTTTTTGGTTTGGCTGCGATGGGTCCGGCTGCAGTTTTTGGAGAGAAATATAACAAACCAAAAGAGATATTTCTGCTCTCAATAGTTCTCTTTATTGGTTCGTTTTTAGTTATGGGGCTTACCGCTTCAAGCACAATCTTTATAGTAGGTGTTGTGATGTTTTTTGTTGCGTTTAATATGATGGAACCTCTAGTTCAGTCAATGATAAGCAAGTTCGCTAAGGTACACCAAAAGGGAGCTGCGCTTGGTATCTCCAACTCCGTTGCATATTTTGCTACATTTGTCGGCGGTACATCTGCAGGTCTTCTTCTTGGCTTTAGCGATAGAGCGACTATCGGTGTCTCTGTAGCCGTAGTAGCTACCATCTGGCTGCTATGGACGCTAAAGCTTCAAAACCCGACAAAATACTCTCATCTCTATATACCACAAGAAGAGGTTGACATATCAAAGCTTCAAGATCTTGAACAGGAACATATAGCTGAGTGGTATATTAACGATACCGAAAAACTTATTGTCATAAAATATGTAAGCAGTGCAATGGAGCAAGAAGCTCTAAAAGCTAAAATTTCTAAGTAGCCTTTTGTGACTTGCGCAAAGCACTCTAGATTATGAATAAAGAGCAAATCACACTTAAAACTATTTTTGCTCTAATTTTAGATAAAAAATCTCCCCTTATATATGGGCAGATTGTAACTATACTCGCCATTCTTGTAAGCATACCTGTCCCGCTTATGCTTCCTGTCATGGTAGATGAAATCCTTTTAGAAAAACCCTCCTACTTTGTAGGAAGCATAAACTACCTCTTTGGAGAAACATCCCCTTTTTACTATATAGCCATAGTTACATTTGCTGTTATTTTTCTACGTTTTATCTACTATGTTCTTAGTGTTGTTATTACAAAGATTTTTACAAAAATATCAAAACATGTAACCTTTATGGTGCGAAAAAAACTGCTTTTGCATCTAAAATCTGCCTCCATGAATGAGTATGAAACTCTTGGAAGCGGTGCAATTACCTCAAACTTGATTACTGATGTAAACACGCTTGATAATTTTATCTTAACAAGTGCTAGCCGTTTTATCTCATCTGTTTTGACATTGGTTGCAGTAGGTGTCGTCATGATTGCGATAGATCCCATCTTGGGTATATCTATCTTGATTATCCAGCCTCTAATTATGCTAATTAGTAAAAAGATGTCAAGAAGAGTAGGCTCTCTTAAAAGAGAGGAGAATCAGGCAATTGAGAAGTTCCAAAACACTCTGGGGGAAACTCTAGAGCTTTACGGGCAGATAAAAGCAAGTAATAAAGAGAGCTATTTCTTTTCAAATACGGTAGATGATGCAAAAAATATTCAGATAACATCAAACAGATATGAGTACAAAAGCGTTGCGTATGAAAAACTCTCCTACACTATATTTTTAATCATGTTTGAGCTTCTAAGAGCCTCCGGTATTCTCTTAGTCGCATATAGCGATTTAAGCATAGGTATGATGTTTGCGATGTTTGGCTATATCTGGTTTATCATGACCCCAGTTCAAGATATACTCTCCATGCAGTATAGCTACTCCTCTGCTATGGCTGCGCTTAAGAGATTAAACAAAATACTAGAGTTAAAAAGTGAAAAAACAGGAAGCAGACGTATAGATTCGCGAGATGTGGATATATCTCTAAAAGATTTAAACTTCTCATACACAAATGATAAAAATGCTCTTGAGAATATCACTCTTAATATTAAACATGGCTCTAAGATTGCCTTTATTGGAGCTAGTGGAAGCGGTAAAACTACACTTGCTCAAGTTATTGCAGGCTTTTATGAAAAAAATAGCGGCTCTCTTACGTATAATGGTATAGAGACGGAAGATTTAAACAAAACATCTCTAAGACAGAAGATATTTTTAGTCCTTCAAATGCCTATACTTTTCAACTCTACCCTAAGATTTAACATAACTATGGGAGATGAAAGCGTCAGCGATGAGGAGATTTATGCGGCTCTTGAGATAGCTCAACTTAAAGAGATGCTTGAGGGGATGAAAGATGGCCTTAATACAATAGTAGGTCATCATGGCATAAGACTCTCAGGCGGTCAAAGACAACGCTTAAGCATTGCAAGAATGGTCATAGCAAATCCAAGTGTTGTTATATTTGACGAGTCCACTTCAGCGCTAGATGCTCACACAGAGGCAAAACTTCATATTGCCATTGAATCGATACTAAAAGATAAAACAGTTATAACAATAGCCCACAGATTAAGTACTGTTAAAAATGCAGATATGATTTATATACTAGACGCAGGAAAAATAGTTCAAAAAGGAACACATGAGGAGTTAAAAGATGAAGAGGGACACTACGTTGAGTTTATTAAAAATCAGCTATTATAAATAAACGCAGAGAGTTCTGCGTTTAAAAAACTACTTTTCTAAAGAAAGTTTTCTGCGAAACCGCTATCGCTACTTTTGAGGGACGACGTACATGTTGTAGTAGCGACCTTCAAACTTAGGCTCTTTTTCCATAACGCCAATATCTTCAACCATAGGCCAAACTCTAAGGAGAACCTCTTTTCCGGCTTGCGGGTTAGCCATTTCACGACCTCTTAAAAATACGCGAAATTTCACATGTTTACCCTGCTCTAAAAACTCTCTTGCATGTTTGACTTTATATTTTATGTCATTGTCTGCAATTTTTACAGATAGTTTAATCTCTTTAACGTCAATCTTGACCTGATTTTTTCTCTGCTCTTTTTGCTTCTTCTCTTCTTGATACTTAAACTTACCGTAATCCATAATTTTTACTACGGGAGGCTTTGCATCCGGAGCAATTAAAACCAAATCTAAACCCATCTCATTTGCTTTTTCTCTAGCTTCATCAATAGAGACTACTCCTAAAGATTCTGCTCCATCTATATTGCAACGCACTTCCGGTACACGAATATCGTCATTCATTATGACACGGTCTTTTTTAATCAAAAATTCACCTCATTTATTTTAGTTTGTATAAGTGAGAGAAATTCACTCTCGCTTAAGTTATATTGTTCTCTCGTTCTTCTGTCACGTATTGCAACAGTTCGAGACTGGACCTCTTCATCACCTATAATTATCAACATAGGCACTCTCGTCTTTTCCGCTGTTCTTACTCTTTTGTTCAAAGAGTCGTTTTTAGAGTAGATTTCACTATCTGCTCCCAAATCCATCAGCTTATCAGCTAACTCTTTAGCATAGTCGTTATGCGTAGAAGCAATCGGAACAATCGCAACTTGAGTCGGAGCTATAAACATTGGAAACTCTCCAGCGTAATGCTCTGTCAATATACCAATAAAACGCTCAAAAGAACCTAAAATTGCTCTATGAATCATTACTGGCTGAATTTTGTCATTGTTCTCACCGTTATACTCAAGCTCAAATCTCTCAGGAAGATTAAAATCTAGTTGAATAGTGCCACACTGCCACTCTCTGCCGATTGCGTCTGTTATTTTAATATCAATCTTCGGACCGTAAAAAGCTCCGCCACCCTCATCTATCTCATAAATAAGGGCATTTTTATCCATCGCTTTTTTTAGAGCCTGTGTAGAAACTTCCCACACTTCATCGCTTCCAACTGCTTTTTCGGGTTTTGTAGAGATCATCATCTTATAATCAAACTCAAATGTGGACATAATTTTATCTACAAAATCAACAACCTCAATAATCTGCTCTTCAATCTGATCTGCTCTACAAAAGATGTGTGCATCATCCTGCGTGAACTCTCTAACACGAAAGAGTCCATGAAGCGCACCCGTCATCTCATGGCGATGAACAACACCATACTCAAAATATTTCAGAGGCAGGTCTCTGTATGAGTGCAGATCCTCCTCATATACTTTGATATGACCGACACAGTTCATAGGTTTTATGCCAAACTCTATCTCATCGATATTTGTAAAGTACATGTTTTCGCCATAGTTTTGGTAATGTCCTGATGTTTTCCAAAGGTCGCTTCTTAGCATTTCAGGACCACGAACAGGCTCATAACCACGCTTACGGTGCGCCTTAAAAAGAAGTGACTCTAATCTTGAGCGAAGTCGTCCACCCGCCGGAAGCCAGATAGGAAAACCTGCTCCAACCTCTTCACGGAATGCAAACATCTTCATCTCTGCACCTATTTTACGATGGTCTCGTTTCTCAGCTTCAGCCATCATGTCTAGATAAGCTTTTAGTGCCTCTTTATCTGCAAATGCTATCCCGTATATACGAGTAAGCATCTCATTTTTAGAGTCTCCTCCAAGGTATGCGCCTGCTATTTTAGTAAGCTTAAAGTATCTTATAAGCCCTATGTTTGGCAAGTGAGGTCCACGGCACAAATCTTCAAACTCTCCCTGTTTATAGATAGAAACAGTATCGCTTGTAATCCTCTCCATGACAGAGAGTTTTAGATTATCATCTTTAAACTTCTCTTTTGCCTCACTCATTGTAATTTCATACTTTTCTATTTTATACTTTTTCTTAGCAAAGGAGAGCATCTGTTTTTCAATAGTCTTCAGATCACCTTCACCAATCTCTTCTTTAGTTTTAAAATCATAGTAAAAGCCCTCTTTTACGGTAGGTCCGACATAAAACTTTGCGTCAGGGTAGAGTGATTTTATGGCTTGAGCCATTAGGTGCGCTGTAGAGTGGCGAAGAACTTCTAAAGAGTCAGGCGAGTTGTCCAAGTGAATCTGCTCACCCTCAAAACCAAGCTCTTTAGCAGTTTGTAAATCTACTATCTCATCGTTGTGTTTTATTGCAATTGCATTCAAATCTTATATTCCTATCTACTATTTATTATTCTCTGCCTCGTAAGAGGCTAGCTTCAGCGTCTAAGCGGCTAGCGTAGCAAGATGGGCTTCGCTCATATTGCGTACAAATCATCAAAGCTCAGTTTTTAAAACTGCTCCATTTGAAGCATTTGAGACTAAAAGTTGGTATCTCTTAAGCCATTTTGACTTTACTTCATTTTTATACGGCACATAGTTGGCTTTTCTTTTTGCTATCACTTCATCACTTACATTGAGGCGTAAAATGTGCTTATCTACATCAAGCTCTATCTCATCTCCATCTTCAACAAAAGCTATTAAACCGCCCTCAGCAGCTTCTGGAGAGACATGTCCAATGCTAGCACCTTTTGTCGCTCCACTAAATCTACCATCGGTAATAAGTGCAACGCTATCACCCAGCCCCATGCCTTGAATAAGCGCGGTAGGTGCAAGCATCTCTTGCATCCCGGGACCGCCTTTTGGTCCTTCATAGCGGATAACAACAACATTGCCAGGTTTAACGCTACGGCTCATTATGCCTTTGATGGCTTCCGGCTGGGAGTTAAAGCAGATTGCACTACCCTTAAACTGACGCATATGCGCCTCAATACCTGCTGTTTTTACAACCGCGCCCTCTAGTGCAAGGTTTCCAAAAAGAATTGAGAGTCCACCGACTTGTGAGAAGGCATTTTCATTTGTATGAATAATCTCTTTATTTAGAATTTTAGCATCTTTAATTCTCTCGCCTAGTGTTTCTCCCGTTACCGTAGGGTTGTCAAGATAAAGAAGTCCGCCTCTTCTGCTTACCTCTTTCATAACCGCATTAACTCCGCCGGCATCATCTATATCTTTCATGTGAACTGTTGTTAATGATGGAGATATTTTAGCAATGTGTGCTACGCTATCCGCAATCTCATTGATTTTCTCAATCGGGAAATCAACCTCCGCTTCTCTAGCAATAGCCAACATATGAAGAACCGTATTTGAACTTCCACCCATAGCCATGTCAACCACAAATGCATTATGAACCGCTTTTTCGTTTAATACATTGCGAAGGTTATACTTGCTGTCATCTGCCTTAGCCATCTCAACAATTCTCTTAGCAGCTTTTTTAACCATCTCTATACGAGCAGGAGTCATAGCTAAAACAGTCCCGTTTCCAGGAAGTGCAATACCCATAGCCTCACATAGTGTGTTCATAGAGTTTGCGGTAAACATACCTGAACAACTACCACCCGATGGACATGCATTGCACTCTATATCATAAAGCTCTTCATCTGTTATCTTCCCTTCAGCATGCTCGCCTACGGCTTCAAATGCAGTCGACAAATCTATCGGTGTACCATCTTTTTTATGCCCTGCTGCCATTGGGCCGCCTGAGACAAAAACCGTAGGAACATTAACACGAAGCGCGCCCATTATCATACCAGGAACAATTTTATCGCAATTTGGGATACATATAAGAGCATCAAGCTTATGCGCATTCATAACAGTCTCAATAGAGTCTGCAATTATCTCACGTGAAGGTAAAGAGTATAGCATGCCGTCATGCCCCATAGCAATACCATCATCAACACCTATAGTGTTAAATACAAAAGGAACTCCTCCGGCTTCACGAATTGCATCCTTTACAATCTCGCCATACTCGTGCAAGAAAAAGTGACCGGGAATGATGTCTATATAGCTGTTAGCTATCCCGATAAACGGTTTATCAAAATCTTCATCTTTTAATCCCGTTGCTCGAAGTAATGAACGATGTGGAGCCTTGTCAAAACCCTTTTTTATTGTATCACTTCTCATTAAAATCCTTCATTTATAGTTTATCTCTTTTTATTATTAATGCGATTATAGCATCTTTTTTATTTTTTTAATAAAAACTCTTTACAAATAAAAATAAAGTGGCTATAATTCCGCTCACTTAAAAAAAACTAAGTGCATAAATTGCGGGAATAGCTCAGTGGTAGAGCACAACCTTGCCAAGGTTGGGGTCGCGAGTTCGAACCTCGTTTCCCGCTCCATATTTTTTAAATTATAAACTGTTAATTAAAACACCCAACGATGCCCGGGTGGCGAAATCGGTAGACGCAGGGGACTTAAAATCCCCCGGTAGCAATACTGTGCCGGTTCAAGTCCGGCCTCGGGCACCATTGATTTTATATGTTTTTTGACTGGTGCCATCGCCAAGTGGTAAGGCCGCAGCCTGCAAAGCTGCTATCCCCAGTTCAAATCTGGGTGGCACCTCCAGTTATAAACTTAAAAAATCTTTTCAAATATAAACGTGGATCTTTGGCAGAGTTGGTCGATTGCACCGGTCTTGAAAACCGGCGAGGGTTATACCTCCCAGAGTTCGAATCTCTGAGGGTCCACCATTCTTAAAATCACTTCAAACTACTTAAATAACGAAACTAAATAACCTTTTTAAGAAATAGAATGAGCACTTTAAGGATTTTCTTCTGTAGAAATTTCTCTTCCCTCTGCTTCCAAGTCTCTTTGATATTTTTCTTAAATCTTGCCCCACCAATCAATATTCTCTGGTGTAACATTCATATCATTAGATTTAATATTTGCTCAAAATACTTTCATATAAGTCATCTTCTAACTTCATCTCTATTGTTTTCACTGCCATCCTTTATATTCATACAAAAAGCAGTATAATGATTATTGGAAAATGTATTATATTTAACTAAATCACCCCATTTCAATTTAATCAAAAAGGTTAGGACTAGCTATCTTAGCCTTTTTATCAAAAAAACTAACAAAATCTTACTTCAAAATATCCTTAATCATTTGAGATAAATCATCTTTATTTATCTTTGTCTTATACTCTACATTTACACCATTATCTTTTAACTCTTTGAAAAATGCTTCGGCACTTTTTATCTGCAATTTCTCTTTAGTGCTTATATCATTTTTATTTTCATACCCCTTAGTCTCAACAACAAAGTATAGTTCTTTGTGATCACTAGACTCTATTACATATCCAAAATCTGGATTATAGTTTCTTCCATGAGCGGTCGGAATATTGACTTTTGGTAGTTTTCCAAAAACTACAATTTTTTTATCACTTGACTCATCTATTGTTATTTTTTCAATACTACTATCAACCTCCATAAAATCTTCATCATAGATTGATTTTTCTCTTACATTTTGAGACTTGATCTTATATGTCTCAACACCTAAGCTTCCCTCTGGTATAAACTCTTTAACATTTCCATTTTTATCGGCAAGAGAAGTGTTACAAGTTTTTATCTCTCTTAAGTCATAAGATATTTTATTTATGATTGTTTCGTATATGGCACTCACAAGTTGTTCTTCTATTTTTTTGAGTGCTAAATTCTCATTTTGAGGTATTAAGCCAAACTTCTCTTTTTTGATTCCATGCATGACTTTAGCTATCGTTTGCATACTAAGTTTTGTATTGTTTGATAATGCTTTTATAAACTCATAAAGTGTAAAAATGGAGTGTGTTTCTACCGTTAGGGTTTCTTTTTCGCTGTCATGTTTCTCTTTATTTTCAACATTCTTATCTCTTTTTATGATGATATCTTGACCGCTTGTCTCAAAGTTTGCATCTATCATCTGTATCGCTGATTTGATTAAAGTATCGCTATCAATATCATACTTTACAACTGCATCATAGTTTAGGTTGTCCCACAGAGCTTTAAACTTTTTAAAGTTGGCTTGATGAATTTTGATTTTTCCTTTTTCTTTTTTACCATTTCTATCTTTAGCTTTAACTCGGTTAGATGTTTTAAAGAAGCTATCAAAATACTCTTTTAGTTTTTTGCTATCGCACCCTTTCATCTCTAAAGACTCCAACTCTTTTGATTTTGAGCTATATTGTTCTTTTGATATAGTTATTTCACTCATGTCATCTTCATTGATAGTAATAAATCCCATCTCTTCAAGTTCATCAAGTAGTTTAGTTGCCGCTCTTGGTGTAGCTGCTATATGATTTTCTACCATAACATCTTCGTTAAACAGTTTTGAAACTTGCTTAATGCTATTTTCACTAATCTCATTTTGTATGGAAGTTACAAAGTTTTCTTCCGTTGATGGCACCACTACAAAAAGCTCATTGATAAACTCAAAATTACTATCATCCCCAGTTATTCTCTTACCATCTTGATTAACAGCCAGTCTAAGTCCACGACCAATTTGTTGGAGTTTGGATATTTTAGAGTTACTTGGGGCTAATTTACAAAGTGTCATTACATTTGGATTATCCCAACCCTCTTGCAGTGCCCACTGAGAGAAGATAAATCTAAGATCACTATCAAAGGAGAGTAGCTCCTCTTTTTTGTTGAGTATCAGCTCTATAGCCTCTGCTTCATCTCCCTCTTTTTTAGATTTTGCAAAGTATCCGCTATGTATCTCGTTTAGACTTTCTTTTGTTTTCAAAAGATACTTTTTATACTCTTCATCAAGGTTTTTTCTTTTTAAAACTTCTTCTAAATTTTTAAGATACAATTTTTCAAAAAGTTTTGCAAGCTCTCCGTTTATACCCTCATCTGTCAAATACTTATCAACTCTATCTATAAAGAAGAGACAAAGTGCTTTTATATCAAGTTTAAATAGCTCTTCTTCCCTCTCAAAATGATTTTTAATAGCAGTATCTACAATAACACGCTGCATCTCATCAAGAAGCACACCGTAACTTTCACTCACTCCAAGAGGCAGTGAAATATCATTTGTAAAAATTACTTCACTTTTTGTAATCTTTTCTACTACATAGCTATTAAGATACTCTATACCTACTTTTTCGCCAAGGTTTTCACCTTTTTCTAAAATAACTTTTTGATTTTTAGAGCTTATGTCTTTGTACTCAATAGTAGCTTTATAATC
>NZ_JALOAA010000068.1 GCF_023229025.1 Sulfurimonas sp. | reverse complement strand
TTTGCCCATGGATAAGACACCTTTAGCTGAGCAACAAACCCCTCCTACAGTCGCTACTTACTCTGCTGAAATTGACCTGCTTAAAGATCAAAACAGCACTCTTAAGAAAGATAACCAATCTCTTTTGGTTAGAAACCAAAGTCTTGAAGTTAGGAACCAAGCTTTAGAAGATGAATTGGCTCTAGAGAAGGCTCGCAGCGAACACTTTAAAAACCTATTTCTCAACTCCAGACAAAAGCAATATGGTAAGAGCTCTGAAGCATCTGAGCAGTTAAACTTAAACCTGTTTGATGAAGCGGAGTTAGAAAACTTAATTGATGTAATAGAGAACACTGAAGGGGAAGTGACTGAACAAAAGGTGCGCTCATTTACCCGAAGAGTTGGCAGAAGCAGAATCCTTAAAGTTGACCCTAATACTCCAATCGTAGACATCAACCATGATGGAGAGGCTCCTGAATGTGAGTGTGGCAGCAACATGGAGCAAGTTGGAGAGTTCACCAGAGATACTTTGGCTGTAATACCGGCAACTAAAGTAATAGTTCGTCACCACTACCCTCAATTTAGATGTAGCAACTGTTTGGGTGAAGAGAATGAGGAGCAGTTAGTTACAGTCTCTGATGATTCACTCTTAAGTGGTACTATTTGTGACAGCTCCTTATTAGCGACAGTGGTAGTCGACAAAATGCAATATTCTCTGCCCCTTTACCGCCAAGAGCAACGCTTTGCTTCTATGGGGATAGATCTCTCTCGCCAAGTGATGAGTGGATGGATGATGAATGTGGCTCATCAGTTAAAACCTTTGGGGAGGGCTTTAGAGAGAGCTATCCATGAATACCCACTTTGGAATGTAGATGAGACGGGTTTGAGAGTTTTAAAGGTACCCGATGCAAAGGCTTCAGACAGCTCTTATGATGCTTATATGTTTGTCCGCTCCAGTGTAGATAGGGAGGGCAGAGCAGGTCCTGTACTCTTTAACTACATTGACAGGCGCACTAACGAGAGTGTTGCCTCTTTCTTTGAAGACTACCGAGGAGTTGTTCAAAGTGATGGTTTAGAGGTCTACTCCTATGCCAGCCAAAAGTATCCTTTCACCTCTTTGGGTTGTATGATTCACGCTCGGCGTAAGGCTACTGACATTTTGAAAACTAACAAGAAGGCTAAGTTAGCCGGGGAGTTAGTCTCTTTGTATGCTACCTTCTTTCACCATGAGGGGCTTCTTCTTGATCGTCAAAGGGGTCCTAATCCCTTAAGTGAAGAGGAGTATTTAAAGAAGCGAAGGGAAATATTAAGTGTAGACTTGGATGCTATTAAGAGATGGTTAGATGAACACCAGGGCAAGGTCCTTAAAGGAAGCTCTTTAGATAGCGCCATAAATTACACCCTTAAGAGGTGGGAGAAGCTGACCAGGTTTTTGGATTACAGTTGGGCTACCAGCACTAACCAGCTTGTCGAGAATTGTATAAGGCCGTTCGCTCTGGGGAGAAAAAATTTTCTCTTTTGTATTACTCCTCAAGGTGCAGAAGCAAGTGCCCTCTATTTCTCTTTGATTGAGAGCTGTAAAAAGTTGGACCTGGATTCCCACAAGTACCTCACTTATGTTTTCAACAAAGGTGGAGGGTGTAAAAGTGATGCAGATTGGGATGCCCTGGTCCCTGGTAGGGTAGATATTAGTGAAGTTGATCACTACTACGACCTGATTAGCAGTGCTAAAGCAGACCCCGAAAGAAAAGAACCCTACATTCTCAGAGGTAAACGCCACTAAAATAACTATTTCTCCAATACTCATGATTGTTAGTTTAAAAAACCTCTAGAAGGGGGACTATTGGGGGCGAGTTGACGCTTACGGTAAACTGTACAGGAATTACTGTTAAACTAGCGTTACCTGGTAAGAATAAAACTGAATCAACCACAAGGGGATTCTCTCCTTGCGCACCTCCCCCCCACTGCTTCGCCTCAGCGATGCTTTTTAAGCATGACTCGACTAATGGGGAGTTCTCCTCTTTGTAGTTTGGAATCCAGCACATTCGGGCCCTGAATTGGTAATCTCGATTCCTCTTTATCCAATCTATATAGGCCAAGAGGAGCCCGTCATCAATAACCATCCAAAAGACCTCTATCTCTGTTACATTACCAGCGGGATTACCTTCGGGATGAAGCAGTGCTGTCTCAATTAAGCACTTGCCATGTGATTTGATTTGCCTACCAACTAAGGCGACCTCTTCCATAAGGAATTGGGCCATCTCTGGTAGGCTCAGACACCCCTGCCACCTTTGGTGGAAGGGCACAATGATTGCGTTTTTCATAAATAAGTCCTCCATGAAAGGAGGGTTTTAGGAGGAGTTATCGTGTATGGAATTGATAACCATGTCCTGAATATAACACTGGGAATCTTGGTTGTAAAGGAGATTATTAGAAATAGTGTAATTGGTCGCCCCCCTAAGGGGGCGTCAGTTTAGTTAAATAACTTCAAACTCCATCACTTGATTGTTAAGTCGAGTCCCATTGAGAGTTTTTGTGAAGCTGACATACTCTCTAACTGCCCTATCTATCATCTCTTCAGCAAAGGAGGTGAAACGGGCTGGACGAGTCTTGCTTGGAATTAACATTTGGTCCGTGGAAAAGATTACCCTTACCCGACCAAGTCCCTCTAACTCCACCACTGCCTGACGATCTTTGTAAGCCATATTGCCATACACCCCATAGGGACCCCAGGTCTTAATATCGGCTTTGTACTCTACCCCATCAATCAGGTAGACTTCGCTAATCTCTTCGTTGATTGTTTTTTCAATTGCTTTGTATTCCATGTTTTCTCCTATTTTTATGGTTTTCTAGCAGAGACATCTAAATCTACGTCATAGCTACCCTCCCCACGCATAGGGAGACACCAAATGAGAAAAACACTACCTTGATTTAAATACATTTTTGACTCCTTTTAGCGAATTATTTTTTGACGCTGCAAGTTGGTTATAAATCACGTCATTGATTGAATATTATAGCCTTAGCCCCAAACAATCAAGTATAGTCTAAAAATTATGGCCAAGTCCCTTCTCCTCTCCCCCTCTTTAAAACGCACAGTAACCACTGGAGCTGATAGGCCGTTACCCATGATACCTTGTTAATACTCTCTTTAGTCTCTCTTTTTAATTGAAATAAGACTTCAAATGGGACTCTCCTACGGTTAGTATAGGGACATGCAAAAGAAAATCTTTTTGTGGTTTGTCCTAATTGTGGTACTCCCCAGTGGCATTATCTATTTTATTGCTAATCATCTCTTCATCCAATATGCAGTCGAACAGCAAATTAGTAACAACAATCAACTCATCCAGGAGATGCGCAAAAACCTCGATACAAAATTGCAGCATTACCAACAGCTGAGTATGCAATTTTACCTCAACACACAGGCAATGGAGGAGGTCCTCTCTGATACCCCTTTAATTGAGTGTCATGCCATCCAAAACCAATTAGATGGGTTTGTAAACTCTAATCGCCTTATTGCATCTGCCTATCTAATCACCGATAAAGGGACCATCTTTAGCGGAACGGGGATTCAAAATATTGAACCAATATACATTGAAATCCAACCCACTCTTCTATCCTTAGAGGGGCGGATTTATTGGACTCAAACATATCCTATGGTCACGAACTTTGGCTTAGCTGATACATTCTTTTTTGGAGCGCGCCATATCCGCAAAGATCAAAAACCTATCGCTACACTTATACTCGCTTTTAATAGCCAGTTTTTTGAAGATTTCTTTCAATACATCCCCTTCTCAAAAAACCAAGAGGTCTCCCTCACAAATTCGGCTGGACAACTAATAGCCTCCAACCACCCCCTAAGTGGTGAAACACCTTTAAGTAAGACAAATATTCGCCTCTCATCAACCTCTAATGCTAGTGATTGGACTATCTCTTTAGTCCTCGATACCCGCAATATCTCAAGAGAACTCACCTTTATCCGCAACATGTTCAACTTGAGTGTTGTCCTCTATCTACTCTTCTTCCTCATCATCAGTCACCTCCTCTCCAAACAACTCACTAAACAAATCCACGCCCTTACTGCTGCTGTTAACCAAGTGGGCGAAGAGGGGGTATTCGATGTTCAAGTCGATGTTAGTCAAGACGATGAGATTAAACAGCTCTCAATCAGTTTTAATGCTATGACAAATCGGATTCAGAAATTACTTGAAGAGGTGAAACAGGAAGAAGAAAATAAACGTAAAGCCCATATGCAAACCTTACAATTACAACTGACCCCCCACCTATTGTACAACTCTCTAAATACTATCCGTTGGATGGCACAGATTAATGGACAAGAGAATATTAAGGATGTCACCTTTGCCTTGAGCCGCTATCTACGTAGCCTCTCTGATATTGAAAGTGAGTACATCCCCCTGCGTAAAGAGTTAGAATTGATGGAAGACTATACAGTCATACAACGCTTCAGATACCAAGATTTCACTATTTCTCAAGAGGTCCCCGAATCACTCCAAGATTACCTCATCCATAAGTTGATGATCGTAAACCTAGTTGAAAATAGTATCATTCATGGGATAGCCAACCTCTCTGAACCTGGCGTAATAACCGTACAAGCGAGACGAGAAGATGAAACTCTTTATATCACGGTTAAGGATAACGGCGTTGGTCTGCCCCAGGAACTGATTGACACCCTTACTCTTCAAGACGACTACGCGACTGATGAACTTAACCACACTGGGTTGCGAAATATTCAAACTCGGTTGCGTCTCTACCATGGTCCATCCTACTCGCTAATTGTCGATTCGTCGCCAGGTGAAGGGTGCTCGGTAACCATACCGCTCCCCCTCATTACAAAAGAGCCTTGAACGACTTCACCACGTGCGCTCACTGTTGTAGAGGGCTAAAATATTCTCTAGGGGGGTCCCGGGTTGTAAATTGTGACAAGGGGCACAAATATAACGATTATACTTGCCAAGGGTTTTAATATTTGCCTTTACCTCTTGGCGAACCTCTTCAGGGGTTCCAAAGGGGAGAATCTGTTGGTTCTCAACTGCCCCATGGAAGACTACCCTTGAGCCAAAGGCTTCAATTAAGTGCTTACGCTCCATCCCGGGGCAAGCATGTTGAATTGGATTGATGATATCGATACCTAAATCGACCATCTGCTCAATAATAGGAAAAGCAGCCCCATCTGAGTGGTAAAAAACATAGGCCCCTTTGGAGTGGACTAACTCTATTAACTCCCTATAAGGTTTTTTAAAGCGCTCTTCCCACACCTCAACTGAGATTAATTGGCGGTCTTGCATCCCCATATCATCTGACAGATAGACGATATCGATAGCATCACCGCAGACTTCAAAAGATTTTTCAATATAACGCTTTTGGATCTTAAAGATTTTATCAATAATGGCATCGGCTAAATCTTGTTCTACATAGAGGTCCATCAAAGAGAGGTCCATAGGGCGTAGTTTACAGTAGATTTCAAACAGAGAGATAAAGTCGAGCATGCGAGGCCAATTGGAGTAGGCCTGGCAACTCTCTAACAATGCTTGGTAATCAAAACGGTCTGGGTTTGGCCATCCATGGGCTTCAATCTCTTCAATTGTTTCAGCATCTTGAAGTGGATAGGTGACCACCTCTTCATAAGACCCCTCTGAACTGTGCTCCACAGTCCGTATCCCACTACCCCACTCATTGATGACTATCTGGTGTCCCCTCTCATCAATTATAGGCGCCTTTAGGTCGATATAGGGGGCATTTACCCATGCAATCTTGTCAATTTTAAGTAGGCGCCACAACTCTTGTTCTTCATCAATCTTGTAGTAATTGAGTAGTTGGT